>JAFAYS010001150.1 GCA_019240175.1 Chloroflexota bacterium
TAACCATCGCTTCAAGCGCTGTATGCCCCGCGATTAAATGTATTTACGCTTTTTCTCGGTAGGTGTCTAAGGATAAGCCTATATTATTGTCTGGTGTATAGTGTTTATCCTGTCACTTTTCGCGTATGGTACAATACGGAGCATACAATACCTTCAAGTAAAGCCCGCAGGGAGGCTGCAATATGGAAAAATCAACATGGACGACAAAGGTTGGCCTCGCCCAGATGTTAAAGGGCGGCGTTATTATGGATGTCGTCACACCTGAGCAGGCACGCATCGCTGAGGAAGCCGGTGCGGTCGCAGTTATGGCGCTGGAGCGTGTTCCAGCTGACATCCGCAAGCACGGCGGCGTTGCCCGCATGAGCGATCCCGAGATGATCCAGGGCATCGTCGAGGCTGTAACGATTCCGGTGATGGCTAAGGCGCGCATCGGTCATTTCGTCGAGGCGCAGGTGCTGGAAGCGCTGGGCGTGGACTATATTGACGAGAGCGAAGTGCTGACGCCCGCCGACGAGCTGAACCACATCAACAAGCATAAGTTCAAAGTTCCGTTTGTGTGTGGCTGCCGCAACCTGGGCGAGGCGCTACGTCGTATCAACGAAGGCGCGGCGATGATCCGCACCAAGGGTGAGGCCGGCACTGGCAACGTCGTGGAGGCGGTTCGCCACGCGCGCCAGCTGTTTGCCGACATTCGCCGCCTGCAAAGCATGGACGAGGACGAGCTGTTTGTAGCCGCCAAGGAGTTCCAGGCACCCTACGAGCTGATCAAGCAGGTCGCGGAGACCGGCAAGCTGCCGGTGGTCAACTTTGCGGCAGGCGGCATCGCAACGCCGGCTGACGCGGCGCTGATGATGCAGCTGGGCGTCGAGGGCGTTTTTGTCGGCTCGGGCATCTTCAAGTCGGGCGATCCGGCGCGGCGAGCCAAGGCAATCGTCGAGGCGACCACGCACTACAACGATCCCAAGATTATCGCAGAGGTCAGCAAAGGCCTGGGCGAGGCGATGGTCGGCATCGAGATCAGCGCGATTCCGCAGAACGAGCTGCTGGCTGGTCGCGGCTGGTAGACAATCGATCAATGACTGGCGAAGCAACGGTCATTGAGCCTATGTGGTCATCGAGATGAACATTGGTGTACTGGCGCTGCAAGGCGCGTTTATTGAGCACGAACATATCCTGCGGCGGCTCGGGCATGAGGTAACTCAAGTTCGGCTGCCGCAACATCTGGATACGATCGATCGTCTGATCATTCCAGGTGGCGAGAGCACCACGATCGGCAAGTTGCTGGTGGCGTACAAGCTGCTGGAGCCAATCCGTGAGCGGGCGCTGCAGGAAATGCCGATCTGGGGCACCTGCGCAGGAATGATTCTGCTGGCCAAGGATATCGCCGAGGGCCGCCCGGAAGGACAGCCTGCGCTGCGCTTGATGGACATCACCGCACGCCGCAACGCCTTTGGTCGGCAGCTCGACAGCTTTGAGGCCGATCTGAATGTGGCCGATCTAGGTGACCAGCCGTTTCATGCGGTGTTCATCCGTGCGCCGCTGATCGATAAAGTCGGCGTGGGCGTGGAAGCACTGGCCGCACTTGACGATGGTCGTATAGTAGCAGCACGGCAAGGGCGATTCCTGGCGACAGCGTTTCACCCGGAGCTGACCAACGATTCGCGCTTTCATGAGCTATTTCTTGAGATGTAGCGATGGATGTACTACTTGAGCAGCTGGGCCGGAGCGCGCAGCAGATTGTCGATCAGGTGCGTGATGTGCCGGAGCCGGAGCTGCGGCGCAAGCCCGGCGCTGAGTGGGCCGCGCTTGAGGTCCTGGGCCACTTGCGTGATCGGGAGCAACTTTTTGCTGAGCGGATCGCGCTCTTCGTCAGCGGTGCGGCGTTAATTCCAAACTGGGACGAAGACGCGGCGGCGGCGGAAGGTCGCTACCTGCGCGCAGACGCTCAGGCGACCGTTACAGCATTTCAAGAGTTGCGTCAAAGGAACATTCAACAACTAGCGGCGGCAGAAGCGGCATGGGATCATGTTGCGCAGCACGAAGTTCAAGGGCCGTACTCGCTCCGCAACGAGGCAGAGCGGGTGGCGGCGCACGACGAGGCGCATCTGCGACAGCTTGGAGCGTTGCTGAGATCCTAAGCTGCTGGGTCCGTCCCTCTATACGAGGAGCACCCGATTGATTCGACCGGCGATGGCTGCCGACCTGTGGGCATTACGGCGGCGGCCACAACGGCGCATCTTTTTCTATACCGAGACGATGCTGGCAACCAGCTATCGTCCTTTTGTCGTGTCTCTGCGCTCCATGCTTGGCCCGATCGGCGATGATGTGGTGACGCTGGTGCTGCGTAAAAGCGGCATGCGCGGCTTTATTCAGGCGCGCAAGCGCTCCCATGCGCCCGAGATCGACATCTCGTATCTCGCAGGCTTTGCCGCCGCACGTGGCAGCGGCATTCCCGACGGCGACGTCTGGTACTCGCTGGTGGAAAACCTGATCGAGCGTGCCGGCCATGCGCGTATCGAGCGCGTCTTTGCCTCGGTCGGGCATCGCTTCGAGGATGTGATCGAGACGCTCAAGCAGCTCGGCTTCCAGCCCTACACCACACAGCAAATCTGGATGCTGCCCGAGCCTGCGATCCAGGAGGGCAGCGCGCTGGTGGCGCTGCGGCGTCAGCATCGCCGGGATGCGTGGCCGATCCATCAGCTGTACACGCGCGTGACGCCCCGGCATGTGCAGCAAGCGGAGCTGCGCCAAAGCTCGGCCTGGCAACTGCCACTACCGCGCCGTCGGCTGGGCTGGCGCGAGCGCGGCTGGGTGCTCGGCAATGATCAGGCGCTGCAAATGTATATCCATGTGCTGACTGGCCCACGCGCGCACGTGCTGCGTCCGCTCTTCGAGCCGGAGCTACGCCAGCAGGCCGCGACGATGCTGCGCTATGCGCTGAGCCATATGAGTGAGCCGCGCACGGTTTTTGCTGTAATACGCGGCTATCAATCGGAAATCGGGGGCGCGTTGGAAGAGCTAGGCTTTAAGCTCCGGGGTGAGCAAACATTATTCGTCAAGCATCTGGTCGTGCCGCAGCGTCAAGCCGTGCGCGTACCGGCGCTGCTGCGCACCGAGCCGAATTTAGAACCGGCGACAACGTTGCCACGTATCCCGCAGTAGGGAGTAGAAAAGATATATGATAGAACAAGTTATCACCAGTAATATTGATTTGTTGCTTGACACGCTGCCGCCGCATATTCGCGGACCGATCGACGACGATGCGCGTCGCGATGATCTGATAGAAATCGTGATGGATCTGGGCCGTCTGCCTGAGGCGCGCTACCGTAACGCCGAAGAGTTCCTGTCCCAGATGGAGATCACGCGCGAAGATTTGGAATACGTTGTCTCGCGCGTTGGACAGTTCGGCGAGGATAATCGCGCGGGTATTCCGCGCACGCTGCACCGCATCTCGGCGATCCGCAATCGCTCGGGCCAGATCATTGGCCTGACCTGCCGTGTTGGTCGCGCGGTCTTCGGCACGATCGACATTTTGCAAGATCTGGTTGAAGAAGGCCAGAGCATTTTGCTGCTGGGCCGACCTGGCGTCGGCAAGACGACGCTGCTGCGCGAGATGGCGCGTGTGATCGCCGACAGCTTCCGCAAGCGCGTGGTGATCGTCGATACCTCGAACGAGATCGCGGGCGACGGAGACATTCCGCACTCCGGCATTGGGCGAGCACGACGTATGCAGGTGCCGCGACCATCTGAGCAGCACGGCGTGATGATCGAGGCGGTCGAGAATCACATGCCCGAAGTGATCGTGATCGACGAGATCGGCACCGAGCTTGAGGCGCAGGCCGCGCGTACGATCGCCGAGCGTGGCGTGCAGCTGGTGGGTACCGCGCACGGCAACAGCCTGGAAAACTTGATGATCAATCCGACGCTCTCGGATCTGATCGGCGGTATTCAGGCGGTGACGCTGGGCGACGAAGAGGCGCGACGGCGCGGCACCCAGAAGACCGTGCTTGAGCGCAAAGCACCGCCGACCTTTGACGTGCTGGTCGAGATTCGCGCGATCGACGATATGATCGTGTATCGCGATGTGGCGGCCTCGGTCGATACGCTGCTGCGCGGCGACGAGCCGCTGCCCGAGCATCGCACCAAAGATCCCGATGGCCAGGTGCGGGTCGAGCAGTCGACGGTCAGCGACGAAACGATGATGGAGCAGTTCATGCGCGGTGGGCGTCGCTCGCCCAGCATGAGCCGCGATCGCGGTCGTGGCCGAGATGGACGCGACGGACGTGATGGGCGTGATAGTCGTGAAGCTCGTGACGCGCGCGAAACACGCAACGGACGCTCGACCGGACGAGTCACGCTGCCCAGTGGTGCCGGTGACAGCGGCGTGACCGAGCGCTCGGAGCAGTTCGCGATCGCAACACCGCCGCCGGCAGCCCAGGCTCCGACCAAGACCGCGCGGATCTTCCCGTTTGGCGTGAGTCGTAATCGGCTGGAGAAGGCGATCGAGCGGCTGCGTGTGCCTGCGACGATCGTGCGTGACATCGACGAGGCGACGATTGTGATGACGCTCAAGAATCACTATCGCCAGAACCCGACGCGGCTTCAGCGGGCGGAAGAAGACGGCGTGCCCGTGTATGTGCTGCGCTCCAATACGCAGGTGCAGATGGAAACGATGCTGGCCGATATCTTCAACGTCAACGAGCCAGCCGATCCTATGAACGAGGCGATGATCGAGGCCGAAGAAGCGATTGGCCGTGTGATCAACGGCGCGGCAGATGCTGTAGAATTGAAGCCACAGGGCTCGTTTGTGCGGCGGCTGCAGCACCAGATGGCCGAGCGCTACAATCTCCATTCGGAGAGCCGGGGCAAAGAGCCGCATCGACGCGTCAAGATCTCGCGCTAGTGGCCGGCAGAAAACGATCGTGGAAATGCGCTGCGCTGGCTGAGCCTGGGACACGGGATGCACCGCCCGTGCCAGGGCTGGCGCTCAGCGTCC
>JAFAYS010000727.1 GCA_019240175.1 Chloroflexota bacterium
GCAAGCCCCAGGATCGTCGCGCGGTAGTAGCCGAGCTACAGCAGGCGCTGCCCACGCTTGAAAAAACGTTGCTGGTCGCCTATCTCGACAAGTCCGCCGGCACCGCCGATCTGCCCAACACCGTCGCCTGGAGCGAGTTGCTGAACAACGAGGCCGAGCTGAGCTTCGAGCAGGTGCCCTTCGACCATCCGCTGTGGGTGCTCTACTCCTCGGGCACAACCGGCCTGCCCAAGCCGATCGTGCAGAGCCAGGGCGGCATTCTGCTTGAGCATCTCAAGTCGATCAGCCTGCAAAAAGATCTCAAGCCCGAGGATCGCTTCTTCTGGTTCAGCACCACCGGTTGGATGATGTGGAACTTCCTGGTCGGCGGCCTGCTCGTCGGCTGCACGATTCTGCTCTACGATGGCAGCCCTGGCTGGCCGGATCTTGGCCGGCTGTGGGAGTTTGCCCAGAACACCGGCATGACCTGCTTCGGCACCAGCGCGGCCTATATCGCGGCCTGCATGAAGGCTGGCATCGAGCCCAACAAAACCTACGATCTCAGCCGTTTGCGCAGCATGGGCTCGACCGGATCGCCGCTGCCGCCGGAGGGCTTCCAGTGGGTCTATGATCATATTAAGCCGGATCTGTGGCTGGTCTCAACCAGCGGCGGCACCGATGTGTGTACCTCGTTTGTGACGGGCTGCCCGCTGCTGCCGGTGTATCGCGGCGAGATCCAGTGCCGCGCGCTGGGCGCGGATGTGCAAGCCTGGAACGAGGACGGTCAGCCCGTGATCGATGAGGTTGGCGAGCTGGTGCTCACGCAGCCGATGCCGAGTATGCCGCTCTACTTTTGGAACGATCCCGACAATCAGCGCTACCACGAAAGCTACTTCGAGATGTTTCCCGGCGTGTGGCGGCATGGCGACTGGGTCAAGATTACCTCGCGCGACAGCGTGGTGATCTATGGTCGCTCCGACTCGACGATCAACCGCCAGGGCGTGCGCATGGGCACCAGCGAGATTTATCGCACCGTGGAGGATATTCCCGAGGTCATGGATAGTCTGGTGGTCGATCTGGAAGGACTCGGCGGCGCGTCGTACATGCCGCTCTTCGTGGTGCTCAAGCCCGGCGTCGAGCTGAACGATGATCTCAAGACGCGCATCAACAGCCGGATTCGCAGCTCGCTTTCGCCGCGCCACGTGCCCAACGAGATCTACGCGATCCCGGAGATTCCGCGTACGCTCAGCGGCAAAAAGCTTGAGGTGCCGGTCAAAAAGATTATGCTGGGCGTGCCGATCGAGAAGGCGGCCAATCCCGACTCGATGAGCAATCCGCATGTGCTGCGCTATTTCGTGGAGCTGGCTTCCAGCCTCGACAGCGCCAGGCAGTCGAGCTAGCACGCGCCCGTTTTACATAAGGAGTTTGATCGCGATGCCAACCTATACGATCGAGCCGGAGCGGCGCACGCTGCACGGCGTCTTCTCGCGCGAGCTTGAGCCGGTGCTGTTGATCGATTCCGGCGATACCGTGATCTTTCGCACGCTGGATTCAGGATGGAATCTTGAGCCGCGCACATCCACCGATATCGACGTGCCGAGCCGCCAGTTCGAGCCGCGCGATCCTGAGCGCGACAACGGCCACGCGTTGTGCGGTCCGATCGCGATTCGTGGTGCCGAGCCGGGCATGACGCTGGCGGTGCAGATCAAGGAGGTGCGGCCCGGCGCGTGGGGCCACACCTTCGCCGGCGGCTGGCACACGCAGCTCAACCAGCGCCTGGGACTGGACAAGCAGGGCACGATTCTGCTCTGGGATCTTGACGTCGACCAGGGGCTGGGTCGCGACCAGCACGGCCACACGATCAGCCTGCGGCCTTTTATGGGCGTGATGGGCATGCCGCCTGCCGAGCCTGGCCTGCATCCCACGCCGCCGCCGCGTGTCACCGGCGGCAACATCGACTGTAAAGAGCTGGTAGCGGGCAGCACGCTCTATCTGCCGATCGCGGTGCCGGGCGGCCTCTTCTCCACGGGCGACGGCCACGGTGTGCAGGGCGACGGCGAGGTCTGCGTCACGGCGATCGAGTGTCCGATGGAGCGCGTCGAGCTCCAGTTCGATCTCCTGCCGGATCTGCATCTGACCACGCCGCGCGCCAACACGCCGGCTGGCTGGGTCACCTTCGGCTTTCATACCGATCTGCACGAGGCGATGGCGATTGCGCTTGAGGCGATGCTGGATCTGATGCAGACGCAGTATCAGCTGAGCAAGCCCGAGGCGTTCGGTCTGGCCAGCCTGGTGGTCGATCTGCGCATCACCCAGGTCGTCAACGCGGGCATGCTCGGCGTTCATGCGGTGCTGCCCCACGGCGCGATCCGCTGATCTGGTTGCGTACTTGCAAGCTATGATAGGCTAGACCTATCTTTCCCGAGGTTTACTCCCTAGCCCTGCGATTTTCAGCGCAGAGGTTGTCGTTCTTAGCGCCGAGGAGACCCTCCATGAACCTCCAAGAGTACGCCCAGTACGACGCGCTCGGCCTCGCCGAGCTTGTGCAGCGCCGGTCGGTCACGCCACGTGAGCTGGCCGCGCTGGCGCTCCAAGCGATCGCGCAGATCAACCCGCAGATCAACGCGATCATCGGCATGATCATCGAAGACCCGGACCAGATCGACGAGGCGGCGCTGCCCGATGGGCCGTTTCGCGGCGTGCCGTTCTTGATCAAAGATCTGGTGATCCATGCGGCGGGCGTGCCGACCGACATGGGCAGCCGCCTGACGCAGGGCGTGGTTTTTCCCCACGATAGCGAGCTGATGGCCCGCTATAAACGCGCCGGCTTTGTCACGCTTGGGCGGACCAACGCGCCGGAGTTTGGCTCGAATGTGACCACTGAGCCGGTGCTCCACGGCCCGACGCGCAACCCCTGGAATACGAATCACAGCTCTGGTGGCTCAAGCGGCGGCTCGGCGGCTGCGGTCGCGGCGCGCATTGTGCCGGTCGCTCACGCCAACGACGGCGGCGGCTCGATCCGCATTCCGGCCTCGACCTGTGGCCTGGTGGGACTCAAGCCTTCACGTGGCCGTGTCTCGCTGGCACCCGATTTCGGCGAGGCGCTGCTGGGCCTGGGCATCGAGCTGGCTGTGACGCGTACCGTGCGTGATTGCGCGGCGATCCTGGACGCGGTGCATGGCGCAGCGCCAGGCGAGCCGTACGTCATCGCGCCGCCTGAGCGGTCTTACAGCAAAGAGCTTAAAGGCGGGCACGGCAAATACCGAATCGCCTATACCACCACAGCCTTCAACGGCTTACAATCCGATCCGGCCTGCGTCGAGGTGGTTGCAAAGACCGTGCAGCTGCTGGAGTCGCTGGGTCACGAGGTGGTCGAGGCTGCCCCCGAGATCGATTTTGAGGCCGTGCTTGAGGCCTCGGTGCCGGCCTGGGCGGGCTGGACTGCCGGCGCAGTTGAAAATACGCGGCTCTTCTTTGGTCGCACGCCCACGCCGGAGCTGATGGAGGCGACGAGCTGGGCGCTGTATCAGGAGGGTTTGAAGACTTCGGGCCTAGATGTGATGCGCGCGATCGCGATCTTCAACCAAACGAATCGCGCGATGGGCGCTTTTATGCAGGAGTACGATCTGCTGCTGACGCCGACGATGCCCAAGCCGCCGGCGGAGCTGGGCACCTATAACGCCGATGATCCATCGCAGGATGCGCAGAGCTGGATCAGGTGGCTGCTCGGCGATCCCGCAGTCTTTACGGCGATGATCAACATCACGGGCCAGCCGGCGATCTCGCTGCCGCTGTACCAGTCGGCGGATGGGCTGCCGATCGGCTCCCATTTCGTGGGGCGCATGGGCGACGAGGCGACGCTGTTGCGGCTGGCGCGTCAGCTTGAGGAGGCGCAGCCCTGGATCGATCGCAAGCCGCCGGTCAGCTTGTAGTGTTTTAAGTGCGTCAGGGCGTGAATTACTCACGCCCTGAATCATTGGTCGTCGCTAGCTCTCAAGCAGCACGTGTGGCGCGTAGCGCTGAATCTCCTGCTCAAGCTCGTCGATTCGGCCCCACAAACGACGTTGAGCCGATGTTGAGCCGCTCAGTGGGATAACGCGTCCGCAATGCTCGGGTAGCAGCGCAGCATCCAGTCCTGGCCAACCTGTCGCCGCAGGCTCACGTAGAATAAGTGCGCGGATCGTGCCGCCTGAGCTATGAGGAAGCTCTACGATCCGTTCGACGTTCGACCACGAGGTGACGACGCGATAAAGACCCATGTTGTTGTAGGCTATGCCAGCGGACGAGATCACGAGGCGGGTTGTCAAGCTGTACCATAAAAAGTAGCTGCCAATCAGGAGAGACATCGCTGCGAACAAGTCAGGTGTCTCGTTGGCGAGTTGCCAAGGTACGAAGAGCAACACGAGCATGCCACTGAAGGCCCACATTAATTTTTGGCCCCACAGGTAGTACACCTTGTGAGTTGGAGCTGCTTGAACGTTGATTGCCATAACGCACCTTTGTAAATCAGAAGGGACGTAGGATTATACGTCCCGTTAATCATGAGTTAATGCGCTTTGCAGGTGAATCTCAGGACGCGCGTGCGTGTCCTTTACACTTCTCAAGGCACCGCCTGCGCCGCGTAGTGCTGAATCTTCTCCTCAATCTCGCAGAGTCGTCCACAACCACGAGGCTGCCCCCAGCGCGGCGCGCTCAACGGGATCACGCGTCCACGATGCTCAGGCAGCAGCGCGACATCCCGGTACCACCAGCCGCTGGCCGCAGGCTCGCGTAGAATCAGCGCGCGGATGGTTCCGCCTGTGCTACAGGGAATGTGTACGATCCGCTCAACATTCGACCATGAGGTGACAACGGTGTACACGCCCAGGCTATCAAAGGCAATGCCGGCGGGCGAGATTACGAGGCGGGTTGTAAAGCTATACCATAAAAAGTAGCTGCCTTGCAGGAGAAACAGCGCGGCGATCATTTCAGAGAACTCATACGCTAGCAGCCCAGTCGCAGCAAGGAGCAGTATTCCGCTGAGGAGCCAGATTAGTTTGCGATTCCTGGGATAGTACACGTTTGAAGCTGCAGCCGCTTGAACGTTGATTTTCATACCGCACCCTCCCATCTAATTCCCCAAGCCTGAGCGACGTGATCAACCACGCAATGTGTATCGTTATAGGGTGAGATGGAGTGATGCGGTGTGACGATGGTAGATGGAGAGGGCGTATGGCGCTACGCCCCCTGTAATCATGAGTAAATGCGGTTTTGCTGGGAATTTCAGGATGCACGAAACTGTGAGGCTGATTCGATGATGATTGGTAGGTTAGCGAGCGCTCACAGCAGCGATAGCTGCTCCGGCTCGGGCTCGTCCGGCGTCAGCGTCTGGTAGCCGTGCTCCGCCGCCCACTCCGTCGATGGGCCGGACCAGCGAAAGCGGCGCAGGTCGATCTTGTTTTGATCGTTGAACTCCACGCCCTCGTCTTCCAGCAGCTTGCGCTGAAGCAGGCCCTTGGTGCTGATGCCGCCCTGCGCGTTGATGATCCGCTGCCAGGGAATCTCTTGCTCGCGATCCTTCGGCACCTGGTTGAGCGCCTGCCCGATCGTCCAAGCATCGATGCCGCCGCCCACGATCGTCGCGATGTCGCCGTAGGTGCTGACGGTGCCGGACGGCACGGCGCTGACCGCCTCATAGATGCGCAGCTTGAGAATCTCGGGAATATCGGCCTGGCGCGACGGTCGCATAAACATCCTCCTGATGTTGAGCGGGAATGCAACGCCGCCGTGCGGCTGATTGCCCGTTCTACGTGCTTGCAGTATTATACCTGCACAACGATTGAGTTACGGATATAAGGCGGCTGCATGGCTGAGCAAGCAATCTATACAAGTAATTTGCGTAAGTCGTACGGCTCGTTGCAGGTGCTGCGCGGCGTCGATCTTGAGGTGCTTCAGGGGGAGATCTGGGGGCTGCTCGGCCCCAACGGCGCGGGCAAGTCCACGCTGATGCATCTGATCCTGGGCTTGCTCAAGCCCGACGACGGCACGATCCGCGTGTTTGGCGTCGAGGAGCGCGAGCAGCTAAGCACGCGCATCGGTTACCTGCCCGAGCGTCCGCACTATCATAATCAGTTCACAGGCCGCGAATATTTGGTCACGCTGGGCCGCCTTTCCGGTCTGGGCGGCAAGCGGCTGCACGATCGCATCGACACGGTGATCGATCTGGTCGGGTTGGGTCCGTCGGCGGATCGGCGGATCGGCACGTACTCCAAGGGCATGCGGCAGCGAATTGGTCTGGCGCAGGCCGTGCTGCACGAGCCGGATCTGCTGATCGTGGACGAGCCGGCCTCAGGTCTTGATCCGGCTGGTCAGCGCGAGATGGGGCTGCTACTGCGCACGCTCAGCGAGACCGGCCACACGATCTTTGTTTGCACGCACCAGCTGACCGAGGTTGCGCGGCTCTGCGATCGTATCGGCGTGCTGGTTGGCGGCAAGATTACGCAAACATCCAGCGTGGCGGCGCTGCACGAGCAGGGCCACAGCATCACGATCCGCGTGACGGATCTGCCGCTTGAGACCGCCAACGCGCTGCAAGCGCTCGGCCCCGAGGTGCGCTACGATCGTCTATCAGTCACGATCTTTCCAACCTCGGATGCCCTGCTGGCGGCGGTGCTGCGACAGCTGCTCGACGACGACGTCGCGATCCAGGCGATTGTGCCCGAGGCCGATGCGCTGGAACAGTTTTATCTCAACGCGGTGCACGACGGGCAAGCGGCGGCTTCTGCGCCAGCGCCCAGCACCACGGAAGACCTACTTGAAACCTTGATCGAGGATCGCTAATGTTCGCACTTCGTCGGCTTTGGACGTTTACGCGCTTTACGCTGACCGAATATATTCGCAGTGGCCGCATCATTGTGGAGTTGGTCGCGGTAATTTTGTTTTGGGGCTTGTTCCTGCGTGAGTGGACGATTGGCAGCGAGCAGTTTTTCTCGCTGACCGGGATTTTTACGCTGCTGATGGCACTCTACACCACGGCGGCGCTGCTGAGCCTGGGCGAGCGACCACAGGGCTATGTGATGCTGACCCGCCCGCTGGGCCGCACCGGCTATCTGCTGGGGCTGTACTTTGTGGCGCTGATCGTCGTGCTGACGATGTTTGCGGTGGTGAGCGCACTGACGATCACCTTTAACCGACCCTTCGATTTTCTGTGGAACGAGTTTTTTATGAGCGTGGTGCCGCTGCTGCTCAACGTGGCGCTGCTCTCGTCGCTGATCGTGCTGCTGTCGGCGCTGGTGCTGCCCAATGTGATGCGCTTGTTCCTGCTGGCGGTGCTGGCGATCGCGCTGTACAGCCAGGCCTGGCATCTTTCGCCGGTGTATCGCTTTATCGAGCCGCTGCAATCGCTGTTTAGCTGGCCGCTGTATCCGGCTATGGCCGGCTTTAAGTTGGCGACCAGCCGCGACTGGACCGGCGGCGGCTACTATATTCCGCTGGCGCAGCTGGCGCTCACCGTGCTGCTGATCAGCCTGGCGCTGATCTCCTTTAAACGCCGCGACGTGATCCTACGCAACCAGTAGCGTTGCTTCCGCAGGCTGCGCTACCGATAGTCATAGCTACTTCTCACGATCGGAATGCTGTTGGTATTCCGATCGTCTGATATTCGCAGGCTCTAGCATGTGCATTCGCGAAGGAGGATTCTATGGCCGTCACTTTTCGCAGCCAGCCGCGTATTTCCCAGGCGCAGTTTGTCCGCGTCCTCGAACAGTTTCGCTCGCCCTGCGCGCCGATCGCCGCCGAGTGCTACCAGATTGTATGCGATCATGGCCTCGATCCGGCGGTCGCGCTGGGCTTTTTTGCGCATGAGTCGACTTTCGGCACTAAGGGCGTCGCGGTCGAAACGCTGAGCTGGGGCAACGTGCGCACCGCGTTTCGGCCCGAGCGCGCGGTTGGCGTGCATCCGCGCAACTTTGCGATCTTTCGCAACTGGCAGGACAGCCTGCACGATTGGTGCGAGCGGATCAACGAGCGCTACATCAACCAGCGCGGCCTGGATACTGTTGAAAAAGCGATCCCGGTGTATGCGCCCGCCGACGACAACAATAACGTGCAGCGCTATATCGAGCATGTGACCACGCTGATCGACAACTGGATTGCCGCAGATGATCAGCCGCTGCCTGCACCTCAAACGTCCCTGCGCGACACGCTGCTCGACGCGACGTTTGCGGCGGCGCAGGCGCAGTATCATCCTGAGCAGGCGTTTCACCAGTATATGCTGAGTGAGCTGCGCGCCGGTCGCTCGCTGGGCAATCCGCTGTCGGAGCAGCAGCGCGTGACGGTCGACGGCCAGGCGTATGTGATCCAGGTCTTCGCGCTCGATACGATCTATGCGCCGGTGCCGCGCTGGAGCGAGATCGGGCGGCTGAGCACGCTGCTCAAGCGCTGAGCCGATCCAGCGGTCGGTTTGTCCCGTGGCAGCGGGGCTAAACGCCTGTTTGACGAGCAAACTGTTGGTGCTTGGAGCCTGGACAGTGCTGGCGGATACTACCAGAGTCTTCTTTCTTACCCCCAAATTAAGGAGCCTGGTATGGCCTTCGAGGTCCCATCTTTGCCTGCTGCCGCGCCGCTCAATCCCTGGTTGTCGATCTGGATTCGCCCGCGCGCGACGATGCGCTACATTCTCAACACCGATCCGAAAGCTTATGTTTTTGGGCTATGCTTCATCGGCACGCTGCTAGAGTCGTTGGATCGTGCCGCAGGGCGCGCCATAGGCGACAATATTCCGTTTCCGTTTGTGCTCATGCTCTGCGCGGTGTTCAGCCTGTTTGGCACACTGATAGGGCTGGAGATCGGCGGTCGGATACTGCGCTGGGTCGGTGGGCTGCTAGGTGGTCAGGGCACGCTGGAAGGCATGAAGGCGGCGCTGGGCTGGTCGAGTGTGCCGAGTTTGGTCGGGCTGCTGATCTGGCTGCCGCAGCTGGTGGTGCTTGGACCGGATCTGTTTACCACGGATATGCCACGTATTGACGCCAATCCGATGCTGGCGATGCTGGTGCTGGCTACGAGCGGCTTTGAGATTCTGCTTAGTGCCTGGGCCTTCGTGATCTATATCAAGTGCCTGGCCGAGGCGCATCAGTTTTCATCCTGGCGCGCGCTAGGCATCACGCTGCTGATTGCGCTGCCGTTCGTGTTCATCGCCGCCTGTCTGATCATCGGCATTGGCGTTCTGACGCTGCTGGGCGGTCGCGTCGCA
>JAFAYS010001228.1 GCA_019240175.1 Chloroflexota bacterium
CGAACTGAGAGGCAGGATTGTCGGACGAGTCGACCATGACATAGATGTTGTAGACGCCGACCGTGGTGAAGATGCCGCGCCAGTTCACGGCGCTACAGCCACTGACACACGAGCCTGGCCGCCAGTTTGTCGACGGAATTACATACGGGTCTGTCATGTTTGCTTTCATCAGTGACTTGTTGACCTCAGCCCACGCCACACCTGCATTGCCTAGCGTAGGCGGGGTTGGTGTTACTCCTGGCGGTGTGACATAAATATCCACGAAGAAGGTTCCAGGCGCGTCCCAATCGGCGTCCAGCGCTGGGTGAGCTGCGTCGAATGACTGGTTCGTGATCGACACAAGTGGCGTAATAGTGCTGGTACTACCGTCGATCGTTCTGGGCGCGAACGATGCGCCATTGAGCGGCACGCGCACATTTGGGAAGCCGATGCGCTTGACGTCCAGCGACACTTTATCAAGCACCGGCGAGGAGCGGCGATCGAGGGTAGACGCTTTCAGCGTAGCGATAAACTGGAAGTAGCGTCCTTCTTTCGGCGGGTCGAAGGTAAAGCTGTAAGTATTCTTGCCGGGCGCGGGTGTAACAGGAATGTTCTCGATTGCGCCCAGGTTTTGCGGATCGTTGCCGACGCGGAACTGCATATCGATGTCTTGACCATCGCTGATCAGCGTCGTCCATGAGAGACTGTAGTATTCAGCCTCCTCACCAAAGTCGAACACCTTCGAGTAGTATTTACCGTCCGAGACGAAGCTGTCCGTCTCCTGTGGCGTCTCGTCCAAATCGCCGAAGAGCACCTGTGGGCTCGCCGGATCTTGGGTATTCTGGTTGATCTGGACCTTGCCGCCGACGATGTAGGCGTAGTCCTTGCCATCGCGGTCGTCGCGCAGGGTTTCCATGGTGTGATACATGCGAGCGTTGACCAGCGCACCCTGCGTGAGATCGAAGTTTGCCGCATTCTCCTGAGGCCGGTAAAGCTTCAGATCGTCCATGATATAGCCGCGTGCCAGTGAGGTCGACGGCGCGTCGGCGTTGAGACTACCGCCGGAGACGGTGATGCTGCCTTTGGACTGTACCGCGCCGTGTCCGACACGCGTCTCAGTCATGTTGCCGTTTTCCAGCCACTGGATCGGCGCTGCGGCATTATTGGCGTTGATCTTCGCGATATACGCGTTGGCCTCATACTCATTGTTGGCATTGGTGCCGCCGATCAGATATACGCCGGTCGAGTTGTCAACCGGATCGACGAACGTGACGGTAGCAGCGCCAGCCAGCGGCACATCTTGAACGATGCCCTCATACAGACCGCGAATATCGCCGACCTCTTCCCACTCGCCGATCTCAGGCCGCGTGCTGCCGGAGGTAACTTTCGCGCGGTACACATCGCTGAAGTATTCGTCGTAGTAGGTGCCGCCGATATAGGTGCGGCTCCAGCCACCGAAGATATAAATATATTGCTCGCCCGCGACGGTCATCGTGATCGCCGAAAGATTGCGCGCGCCGCTGCCGCGTCCACCGCCGGCCTCATCATAGTCAGGCTGGTGCGGAAGCCGCCTATTTACAGTCTGCCACTGCTTGGGAATGATCTGACCGTTGGCGTTTTCGCTGATCTCGTAGCTATAAATGTCAGCTGTCGTGACGTCGTCAAGGTTACCTTCGCCGCGCTGGCCACCGAGCACAAGCAGGTACGCCTTGCCGCCGATTTCTACCACCAGACTTTCGGTGTCGGAGAGGCGGATCGGCAAGGCTGGCAAGACAGTCTCACCCGGCTCGCCGGTCTGACCAACCCATTCTTCCAGTTGACCTAGCTGGCCTGGGCGCAGCTTGGTCGTGAAAAATGAGTCACTCTTGAAAAGCTCCTGGCCGTCCAGCTTGTTGCCGCCCACCACAAAGATGCGGGTGCCGTAGGTTGCGCTTGAATGCTGGCTCAAACCTTCGGGCAGCGTCGAGGCGGTTTTCCAGGTCGTCAGCACTTTCATCGGCACGAGCTGCACGCCACCGACATCAGACGCAGCCAAGCCCGTGCGGAAGAAGCGTCCGTTACTCCAAGATTGGTTGGAGTCTGCCAGCTTAACAGTTGCTTGTGCCGCGATGCTCGACTTCGGCCATAAGACCAAGGAGAGCGTAATAATGATGAGCCAACACGTGAGTGTTAGTGGTCGATGGCGATGCTGTTTCATTGATCCACCTTTCGGAGAATGACCTGAGCTTCGTCAGACACGGAATATTAAACCGCGCCGCCTTCATCCAGGCAGTGAGTACTTATATACATAGAGGGTTTAACATATACCGAGGGAAAAAGGTGGGGGTAGATGGTCCAGGGTTTGACTTGATTTTTGCCTATTTCCAATGGTGCAAGAAGATATATAGCTTCGCTTATAAATCTCGAATCATAGTCGCAAACAAAGATTTTACGCTCTCAAATAGTGTCGGTCGTTCACTAAAAAAGTCGGTGATTAACAAAAACTCGCCGGAGCAAGCCCAGATTTCTGAGCTTGCTCCGGCGAGTCCTTCAACTACGGAGTGTTGCAGCCGTTGAGCGGTGCGCCATCCGGGCCGACCGGCAGTGACAGCAACAGTTCAGAGTAAACCGTCGCGCCGTTCGGGTATTGCGGATTGATGTTGACCGAAGCCTGGTTTTCTTCGCTCAGGTTGAAGCCGTTGCGAATACGCGAGTACTTGCGGGTCTTGCCGTCCTCGCGGCTGGTGATGGTCAGCGGCTCAGACTTGACGACGTATTGGCCGGCTTCCAGGTCCGCGATCTTCCACTGGCCGTTGGTATCAGCCACGACCGTCTTGAGGAAGGTCGGGTTGCTGGGCTGCGTCAGCTTGATCTGCGCGCCCTCGGCTGGCTGCCATACTTCCATCGGCTGGCAGCGGTCGCCTTCGATCTTCTCTTTGATCTGGGCGTAGATGTTGGCCATCGCGCCGCTGTCGTCGGCCTCGTAGTAGTAGCCGGTGCCGCTGCTCATCTCAGGCAGACCAGCCGGGTTGAAGTCGCCGCCACGCGGGGTCAGCGCGATGACGAAGACGCGCGCGCCGCTGGTCTTGATGCGGCTGGCAACCTGCTGCGCCTGCCAGATCGGGCGTCCCGAGACCATGTTGTACGACGGGTTGTTCAGGTAGTACTCAGGATTGTTGCCGCCCGAGCCGTCCATCGGCACCATCTTGCCGTACGGGCAGCTCTGAGCACCGCGGTCGGTACCACAGACGTTGAACACACCGTCCGTCGCGAAGAGCACAATCTGGCGATACTGCTTGCCAGCGGCTGGCGTGCGGGTGCTGCGCAGCAGTTGCTCGACGGCCTCGAAGCCCTGCGGGCCAGGTGTATAGCCGTTGGTCGTCATGCTGTTGGCCTTCTGCTGGATCGACGACCACTTCTTGTTCTCGGTACAGGCTTGCGCGGCGATATCAGCCGTGGAGCAGCCCGAGTTTGTCCAGTTGTTCTGCACCTTGGCCGCGTTCGCGCCGGTAGCACCGAAGGTCACGAAGGCCATACGTGCATCCGGGTCGCCGGCGACGTCGAATCCCTGCACGAAGTCCACAATCGACTTCTTAGCGTCGATCATACGAGCATACTGGAAGCCGGAGGTGCCGGGGCGGCGATCGTTCCAGTCGAACTCCATCGAGGCCGAGGTGTCCATGACCAGCACGATGTCGTAGGTGACAGAGCTCTCGGACTTGGTGCTCCACACGCGGTTGACCTTGGTCGTGCCCTCGACGTTGAAGCGCTTGGCTGCCTCGTAGCTGTCATCCGGGTCACGCTCGCTGGCGCACAGCGACGGGCGGGTCTTGGCATCGCCCAGGTACTGCACCTTGATATACTTCGGGCTGCTCGTGAACGTGTACTCTTTGATGCGGAAGACGCCCATCTTGACCATGTGGAACGAGGTTACGCCACCCTGCTTGCCGGCCTTATCGTAGATCGGCAGGATCACATCGCGGTCCTTGACCTTGTGCGCCTCGAACTCGTCCTGCAGCTGCGCCTTGACGCCGGTGTCGCCATTGATCCAGTCGCCGAGCGTCAGCTGCTTGAGCGGCTTGGTGTTCGGCGTAGAAGCATCCAGCTCCAGACCTTCGACGAAGCCATTTTGCAGCGTGCCGGGGAAAGTCATGCCCGCGTCCAGCTCGTTCGCACCGTTGCCACCGGTCCAGCTCAGCCACGAGATGTGGGTGCCGGCCATGTCCTGGCTCCAGTTGTCTACGGGCAGGTAGAGCGTCATGCCCTTCATCTTGTCCCAGTTGCCCCAATCCGCGCTGGTGTTCGGCAGCTCGGAGCCGTTCGAGCGATAGATGCGGTGGTAGGGCTGATCAGGCTGGTTGCCGTTACCCTTGACCGTCTTCTTCAGGTTGAGCGGAATGCCCAGCGGATACACGCCCAGGCCATAGCCACCAACACAAGCGTTGCCGTTGGCGTTGACCGTCAGGTCGTTCTGACCGACGACGCGGGCGAAGTAGGTGTCGACACGCTCGCTGATCGTGACCTGCACGCGTACGACGTTGCTCGGGACACTCTGGGAGCCGTTCGGCACGTAGGCGGTCGAGCCGTTCCACGATCCCAGCATCACGACGCTGCCGTTCTCAAGCACATAGTCAGCGCGGTAGCTGTACTGCGCGCCGGTGTTGTCCACGCGGTTGCCGGCCATGGTGCGCTGAACGTTGGTCCACACGTCCTGGTTGCGCTGGTTGGCCATCACCGAGTTCATACCTGCCAACGCGCCTGCGTTGGCTGCATCTTGCATACGGCGCTGTTGACCATATGCGTTGCCGACGTCCACCGATAAGCCTACCATTGCGACGATGACCACGATCATCATGGCAATCAGCGGCAGGCTTTGACCGGATTCCCTGCGACGATAATTGCGACTCATACCACTACCCCCGATAAAGTTGGACGAATTATTTGGTGATCGGAGCTGTTGGCGATAACGCATACACTACCTCCGATGAGCTGGTTACAACGACGATGTTTCGGAGCTACTGAGCGTGCTCTTGACAAGATGGTGACACTTAGAGCGGCTTGACCGAGATGGCGCGAATCGTCATCTCAGAGCCGACTGCCGGCGAGATCGCGAACGGATGATAAATAATGACTGAGCGAACGACGATGAAGCACTGGCGTCCATTGCTGTCGAACGGTCTGCGGCTCAAGCAGTCAGGGTTGGTTGTGCGGGTAAAGCTGTTGCCAACCGCGAATGTGGAGCCAGTCACCTGGATTTGGGTGCTGTCGGCCTCATCGATCAGAACACGCTGCTCGATCCAGCCCCAGCCATGCTCACCCAGATCGTCGACATTGTTGGAGTCGAGGTCGAGCGTGCTTGACGACCCGCGAATATCTGCGCCTTGTTCTTCGCGAAAGCGGGTACGTGCCTTGCGATCCGCTGCGGCGAATGTTTGTTGTTCAGTACAGCCATCACAAGGAGCGAATGGCTCGACGCTCAAGTACGTCGTAGCTTCGGCTGTAGCGTTCATCAACGTCTGGTACGACTTATAGGCGATACCGAGGTCGACTGCCGCCGCGAACAAGAAGGCAAGAAACGTAACAGATAGCGCAAGCTCGACAATCGCCTGCCCTGATTTGTGCCGCCCGGCAACCTGTTTGCGGAACGTGCGGCGGATACGCCATGAGCGAATGCTGTTCATGAGAACTTACTCCTACCAGGTCATTCAAGCGCAAACGGTTACTTAGGTGCAATTCGGTGCGACATCCGGTGTCAACAAGCTGACGATCGGTCGTCGTGAGGCGAAGTTGAAGGTCAGGAATTGTCCAAAGATGCGCTCACCGACCGGCGACAGCCACTCACCCTGATACTCAATCCGCACTTCAACCTGCTTGCCGCGGGCACGCGCGTTCTCCGGAAAGGAGATGGTGATGTCGTCATAGGTCAGGTTGCTGATGGTTACGCCGTCAGTAGCCGCCTCTTTGATCAGCACACCGCATTTGTCAGACGAGCTGTCATCACCTGAGTTCATGGTAAAAGGCGGTGTTTTAGACGCGCGCTCGGATGCGATACGTGTGGCGTTTTCTAGCTCGGAGTATGTGTACACATAGTAGCCTAGCTCCATCGTGCCAATCGTAATCATGATCAGAAACGGCAAGATAAGGGCTAATTCAACTATTGATTGACCTTTGGCAAATCGCTTCATCTGCTTCATCTTAAAGACTCCTGATGCCTTTAATCTCTGTAAATCAGTATATGAGGCGACCCTGATAGCAACCATAGTCCGATGGTACCAAGTTCTTAAACGTGGCACGCCCCACGAGCTACGGTCCGATCAGAAGCGATCAGAGCCGCGCTGTGGGGCGCGTGTGAGGCTGAATCTAGTTGTTAGTTAGGGCGTAAGCGTCGCCTGGGTAAAGCGCACGCCTAGCCGCCGCGAGTCTTGCGATGGCACAGTGCCGGGATCGGGAGTGGTCTCGGAGGGAATCCAGGTGTCGGAGCGCAGGCGGAGTAGGACCGCGCTGTTCGTCGCCAGATCCGGCAGATCGACTTGGAGCGTTTGCATGCCCGCTTGGAGATCCTCACAGCTTAGCTCACGCCACGTCACAGCTTCCGCGCTAGCGACGCCGCCCTCAGGATAGGGCGTTGGCTCGGCGGTGATGTCGAGACATAGGCGCGCCGGGCCAAGCGAGGCAGGCCGCTTGCCGGGTGCAACCTCAAGCGTTAGTGTCTGGCCCTGTGCACTTGTCGGCAGACGCAGGACGGCCATGCCGTCGGTCCAATCGCTGCGCTGCGTCTCGCCGGGCAGCTGCTCGCTGCGATAAAAACCGGCGACCTGCGCGGCTGTGTCGTCGTAGGCGAACGCGCGCGACTGCTTGGCCTCGGCTTCCGGCACGATCTGATACAGCTGGAAAGGAACCTGGTTGATGTAGGAGAGCTTGGGCTTCTGGTTGGCCAGCTGCTGAAATTCAAGCAGTTCCAGCATCCAGGTGTTGATCGAGCGCAGGCCGTAGCCCGGCAGCAGCAGATCGCCGCCGCTGGCTGCCAGCAGCACATACACGTTGCGCCCTTCATTACGCCAGCGTGTCACCTGATCGGCGAAGGCGTCGGGATATTTGGCGGGCGCGCGGCCTTTGAGCGGCAGCGCGTTGCGTCCATAGACATAGGTCAGCGGTGCTGCGATCAGCTCGGACGTATCGCGAACCGCGACCTCATCCGCCCCGCCGCCGCGAATCAGCACAATGTCGCGCTCGCCGATCTGATTGCTCAGCGTCTCGATCTGGGCTAGCACACCGGCGTACTCGACATGCGCATAGGCGGTGCGACCCGTCACAACGAAGAAGAGCACCAGCGCAGCGGTCAGCAGGCCGAACAATCCCAGCCGCGCCACTCGAAATCGATTCTGGCCAAAACCTTTGAGCACCACCAGCGCATACGCGATGCCGAGCGCGCAGGCCGGGTAAACCAGTGGCACGTAGCGACGCAGAATATAGATATAGGTTTGCTCGCTGGTGCCGTAGAGCGAGCGGATGTAAAAGATCGCGTAGATCGAGGCGATCAGCAGAAAGAACCACGAGCGCCGGTCGAGCTTGCGCACCAGCAGCAGCCAGCCGGCAACAGCCAGCACCACGCCCAGCGGCGAAAGATACCAGCCGAGTCGCACCATGTTCGCCAGTCCGATGTAGAGCGTTTCTTTGCAGGGCTGATCCGGCTGGCAGTATTTATCGATCGGCGGCTCGATCGGCGCGCCCACGTAGCCCTGAAGTCGCAGCCAGTTTTGGGCCTCGAAGGGCTGTTGCAGGACGGCGACGCTCAGGATCTCGGGCCGGATCAGATAGCCGTAGATCGCCAGCGCACCCAGCATCAGCACGCAGGCCGCGATCAGCCAGCGACTGTGCCGCCGGATCTGTTGCTCAAGCAGCAGCAGCGGACGCGGCCAGCGCCACAGCGCCAGCAGCATGCCCAGACCGGCGACGATCACGCTGATCTCGATCCACAGCCGCCATGGATCTTGATATTTGCTGCCCCAGCGGTTCATAAAGCGATCTTGCAGATCCGGCGTCAGAAAGGGCAGCGTCGCATAGATCGTGAGGGCGAAATCCTGGAAGCGCGCATAGCCGGTGTCGAAGAAGTAGGCGCGCGAGATCAGCACCGTATGCAGTGCGGTGTGGAGCAGCAGACCGCCCAGTGTTAGCGCCAGCGCGGTGTAGCCCACGTGCCAGCGATGCGTGAGCGCCACATAGACCAGCAGCACCAGCGCCGGGCCGACTACCCAGAAGAAATCGATGCGCGTGAGCGCCAGCGAGCCAGCCGCGCCGCCTACGATCGCGCCCCACCAGATCTGCTCACGGCGATCTGTAGCTTCCGCGAAGTAGCTGAACGCCCACAGAGCGGCGAGCGTCAGCGCCTGGGCCAGTGCCTCCGAGGTGGACATACGGCTGAACCAGACCTGCGGTGTCATCAGCGCCAGGAACAGCGCCGCCAGCACGCCCGCCAGCACACCGCCAATCCGCCGCCCGATCAAACCCAGCAGCACAACGCCCAGCGTCCCGAACGCACCGGTCGCGACCAGCCCCAGCGTTGGGCCGAGCATCGCGACGAAGACCGCGATCCAGACCGGCCACAG
>JAFAYS010000073.1 GCA_019240175.1 Chloroflexota bacterium
CAACTCCCCTGTGAATAACGGCGCGATCTCGGTCATTTACAACCCGATGCAAGGCGGTATTCGCGTCGACACCTTCCAGCCTGGTGATATCAAGACCAAGTATCCTGCCGTGGGCGGGACGCTCCAGAACGGCGACCGACTCGGTGCGCAGGTGCTGGCCAATGGTCAGGTGCGGATCTACAAGAACTGCACGCTGGTCGGCACGACGACGCTGAACGCCGCCGATCAAAGCTTCTTCAACACCAAGGGCGGTCGGATCGGCCTGTGGTTCACCGAGTCCAAGGACACATTCTTTGACGACTTCGGCGGCGGCAACGTGACACCATAGTCTCAATCTCGCTTGCTTTCTGAATCGCACGAGCCGGATCTCAATCGATCCGGCTCGTCGTGTGCGCTCCATTTTGACATCTGAGCGATCCAGCGGCTATAGTGTGAGCAACTTCTGCTTCAACAAGGATCACGCATGGGTCGCGGCGCTTTCGAACATAACTACCAATCACTGGATCTGCCTGAACTCCGCGCACAGCTTCCCGATCCCGAGCCAGTGCGCCTACCGCTGGCCTGGGACTCCGCAGCCAGCGCCGCAAATGTCGATCTGTTCTGCGGCGATAATCTCGCGATCGGCCAGTGGCTGCTGACGCGCGGGTCGTCATTCCGGCTGATCTATCTCGATCCGCCCTTTGCCAGCGGCAAGCGCTACGCCGCACGTATCAACGGGGCGAAAGGGACGCAGTCACGGGCGGTGCATGCCTACAACGACGACGACGATCTCGACGCGTATCTGGATTGGCTGCAGCCGCGTCTAGCGCTGGCGCGTGATCTGTTGACCGACGACGGCACGCTCTACGTGCATCTCGACTGGCACGCGGTGCACTACGTCAAGGTCATGCTCGATCGCTTGTTTGGTCGGGCGCGCTTTCTCAACGAGATCATCTGGTGCTATCACGGTCCCTCGCCGATCACGTCGGCCTTCAAGCGCAAGCACGACACGATTCTGGTATACACCAAGAGCCGCGCTTATTACTTCAATGCCGACGCCGTACGCACGCCCTACGACGAGGCGACGCTGCGCACATTTCGCAGCAGCCGCAAGGCCGGCTTTGGCAAAATGCCGGATCTAGAGCGCGGCAAGGTGCCCGAAGACTGGTGGTATTTTCCGGTGGTGGCGCGGCTACACGGCGAGCGCGTGGGCTACGAGACGCAAAAGCCCGAGGCGCTGCTACGACGGATCATTCAGGCGTCAAGCGCTCCCGGCGACGCGATCCTGGACCTGTTCGGCGGCTCGGGAACGACCGGCGTCGTCGGCGCGAAGCTGGAACGCCATACCACGCTCTGCGACAGCAATCCACTGGCGATCGAAAAAACGCTGCTGCGTCTGCGTCGTCTCGATCCGCTGCCTGACGCTCGGCTGTGGCGTTATCACACAGGCACGCCCGCCCAGGCCAGTGGAGACGCGTGATGCTTCAAGGTTTGAAGGCCGTCGCCAAGTGGGCGATTGTGCGCGTGCTGACGGCGTACGTTGTCGCCAAGTACCGGCTGCTGCGTGGCGATCGTGTGGTGTTTGGGCCAGGCTTTCAGACGAATCGCAAGCTGGTGATCAAGGGCGCGGGCCGCGTGATCTTCGGCGCGAATGTCAACGCCTGGGCCCACGAAGAGCGCAATGTGATCATCGCCTACGATCGCGACGTGACGATCAGCATCGGCTCCAATGTGCGGCTCAATGGCGTCGGGCTGATGGCCAAGCGCGGCATCACGATCGGCGATAACTGTATTCTCGGCTCCACGCTGCTGGTCGATACCGATTTCCACAGCGTGCGCCGTGACCGCGCGACCAATCCGCATGCTCCCGTGCTCAGCGCCCCGATCGTGGTCGAGGATAACGTGTGGCTGGCCGGGCAGACCGTTGTGCTCAAAGGCGTAACGATCGGCGCGAACTCGGTGGTCGGCTTTCGAGCCGTGGTGACGCGCGACGTGCCGTCGGATGTGATCGTGGCAGGAAATCCGGCGCGGGTAGTGAGAAGCTTGGAAGAAGAAACCCAGAACCTAGAACTCAGAACCTAGAACCTAACGAAAGAACAGAGAACAAAGGCAGTACCATATTTCCCCTCGCCTGCCGCAATGGAGGCGGAAGCCTGCCGATATTCGGGGAAGGAGGTGCCGAATGTAATGAGGCGGAGGTGAGGGCCTCACCCCAGCAGACCCACAATTCCCCGCACAGTGAAGATTAGACCCAGCACAAACGCGCCGCCAAGATAGCCCATGATCAGCCGTGGATCGCGCAAAAAGCATTTGCTCTGGCGTAAGCCCTGCCGCCAGGCGTTGGCGTAGGCCCACAGCCCGAGACCGCTCATCAACATCACGGCCAGCGGCGGCCCGAAGGCCCAGGCGATCAGGGCAATCGTGGTAAAAATACAGAATTTTATTGGGTCGAAGACGGTTGCTTCAGATCGCTGCATGGGTGCTCCTCGTTATGGTTGGGGCGTAGGGGCGTATTGCGATACGCCCCAGACAAAAATCTCAGGATGCCAATGGTGCTGTCTCAACCAGCCGAATCTCCGCCGGCTGCTGGCGCACAGCGCGCTCTGCCAGCTTCATGCGGCCAAGCTGCGGCCAGGCCTGTACCGCGCAGAACGGCGCGCATTGATGCTGAAGCTCGCTCTGGGAGCCGACATGCACGCAGCACTGTAGCAGCCGCTCCTCAAGCATCGTGTTGATGTCCATGAACGGCTTGATCGTGATGCGCTTGATACGCTTGCCGAGCAGCTCGCGCAGCTTGTTTTGCCGACCCAGCACCGCGTTGCCGGCCAGCCGCAGCATTGTGCTCAGGCCAAGATCGCAGTTCTCGCAGATATTGCGGAACATATCGGTGATCGTCGGGTGGGTGAGCGAGCTTTGTTCACTGAGCAGGCCCAGCAGCGATTGCTTGACCAGCTCGCGCATCTGCGCCGGAATCTCGCGATCGGCGATGCGATTGCTGACCAGATCCAGATGCTGCTTGAGCTGATCGTGGCCGATAATGCCGACCAGCGACTTCCACTCGCCGTGATCAGTTTGCAGCATATAGCCGACGCTACAGCAGTGCGGATGTGAGCAGGGCAGTGCCGTGAGATCGCGCCAGGTCACGCGACCATCGGTCTGCGCCCCGAGCCGTGCCAGCACGCCGGTATGCGTCAGCCGATCGCGCGGATCGAGCGGCTGGGCGCGACCTGAGCCAAACTGTGGCTGGATCGACACGCCGCCGACAAACGGCGTATCCAGTGCATACTGCACCACCGCGCCGATCTCGTCGTCGTTCACGCCCAGCGTGGCGGTCATGGTCAGCGTCGTGAAAATGCCGTTGGCCGACAATCGCTCGATCGCGCGCTGCTTGATGCGTCGCAGGTCCGCGTTGCGATGGTAGCGATGCGTTTCCAGCCGAAAGCCGTCGAACTGGAGATACACCTCGATGCGCTGGTTGTGTTTGGCTAAAAAGCTGAGCAGCGCGTCGTTCTGTGCGATCTCGATGCCGTTGGAGTTGATCAAAATGCGGATGATATTGCGCTGCATGATCTGCTCAAGCAGCTCGGTCAGCTGTGGATG
>JAFAYS010000075.1 GCA_019240175.1 Chloroflexota bacterium
GCGCCCGAAGACGGCGTGATCCAGATGGCGGTCTCGCCCTGGAACGCCGGGCGTGTGGTGCTGGTCGCTAGCGGGCAGAACGATGCGGCGGTGATCAAAGCGGCCCAGGCGCTCAGCACAGGCGCGCTGCGTGGCGGCGAGCAGCCGGATCGCGCGCAGGTGGCCGCGATTCAGCCCGAGACGAGCGCGGCGACGTCGAGTGTGGATCGCAGCTTTGCGGATCTCGGCTACGATGTGCAGCAGATGTTCGGCCAGGGCGCGCAGTACGCCGCTTACCAGTTCGATCTGCCGGCAGCCCAGGTGATCACCGACGAGGCGTATCTCGATCTGGCCTTTGTACATACCGCGCTGCTGGACTACGATCAGTCGGGCATGACAATCACGCTCAACGATCAGCCCGTGGCTAGCGTGCGCCTCGACGATACTTCGACGCGGCTGAGCAGCACGCGCGTCGCACTGCCTTCTTCGGCCTTGCGTGCCGGCAGCAATACGTTGGTGATGCGCGGCGATCTGCTGCCACGCGCCGTCTGCACCGATCCGCGTGGCAACGGCCTGTGGCTGGCGATCCGGCCCGAGTCCAGCCTGCATCTGCCGCTCGGCTCCACGCCCGACTCGCCGGCCCAAGCGCTGGATCTCAAGCGCTACCCGCAGCCTCTGACGATCGATCCCTCGTTGCAGCGTCTGGCCTTTGTGCTCGCCGCCGACGATCCGCAGAGCTGGGCGGTGGCCGCCGGGATCGCGCTCGATCTGGGGCGACAAACGCAGCTCACGCTGGCCGAGCCGCTCGTGGTTTTTGGCGATAGCGTGCCGGAGCAGGTGCGATCGTCGCGCGATCTGGTGATCGTGGGGCGAGCGAGCCGGCTGCCGATTCTGGATGAGATCAAGGAATCGTTACCCGCACCGTTCGCGCCCGGCAGCGATCTCGCCGCCGAGCCGGGCTCACCCGTGCAGTTTCGGCGCTCCTCCGGCGACAGCGTCGGCTATGTGCAGTTGCTGGCCGCGCCCTGGGACGAGCAGCACGCGGTGCTGGCGGTGCTGGGCAGTACCGAGCAGGGGCTGGATTGGGCCGGCGCGGCTGTGACTACGCCCAAGCTGCGCAGCTTGCTCAGTGGCAACCTGGCGATCGTTCACGATCAGCAGATCACCAGCACCGACACGCGCCCAGAGCAGACGCCAGCGGAACAGCCCGCCGAGACCGAAGCCGAGTCGGCTGCTGCACCTGCGCCGAGCCGCGCGATCCTGCTGGCCGCAGCAGCGATCGGTGGGCTGCTGCTGGCGCTAATCGTCGCGTTGGTCATCTGGTGGCGCAGGCGCAAAGCTCGTCGAAGCTTCCCGGTGAATGAGACGACATAATGTGTTGCGCTGAGTAATCTGCCTGGTCTTGAAGCGTTGACTATTGCTGATCGTAGAGCTGGGCGCGCTCGGCCAGCACGCGCTCACGCGTCGGCACGCGCAGTGCGATGTAGGCAATGCCGATCAACGCGACGGCATACGCGGCAAGCCGGCCTTTCCACGATGGAATCGCCAGGCTGCTGAGCGTGATCACGACGGCGATCGTGCTGATGGCGATGATCTTGGCGCGACGCGGCATGCCTAAGCCGCTGCGGTAGTCGCGCACCAGCGGCCCGATGTGTGGCAGATTCAGCACCCAGCGCTCGAAGCGCGGGCTGGAGCGGGCAAAGCAGGCGGCAGCACAGATGAAAAAAACGGTGGTCGGCATCACCGGCAGCAGCATCCCGATTCCGCCCAGGCCAACAAAGATAAATCCGGCAATCAGCCAGAGCCAGCGTGTGAGCGGATTTTTGGTGATCGTGCTCGGTGTGGTGGTTTGCGAAGGTGTGATCTGCTCGTCCATGGAAGTTTCCTGTGTCGAGCAAAGTGTACCACGGCGAGGGAACAACGGAACAAGGAAACAAAGGAACAAAGCCGAAAGATCAACGCCTCGCGTAAATCTGGCTTTGTTCCTTTGTGGTGTTCTTGGTCTTGGCCCTCACCCCGGCTCCGCCTCCCCTCTCCCGAACCTCGGTCGGCGTCAACCTCGGTTGCGACAGGAGAGGGGAACCGTGGCCCTCACCCCGCTGCTGACGCAGCACCCCTTGCCCGAACCTCCGCCGGCTTCCGCGTCGGTTGCGACAGGAGAGGGGTTTTTAGCATTTTCTCTGTTCTTTGTTTTCGGTTCGTCTTTAGGTTCTAGGTTCTGGGTTCTAGGTTCTCCCCTTGGTTCTTTTGTTCCTTGGTTCTTTTGTTCTTTTCTACGCACTCACCGTCCGGCTGGTCGTAGCTGCCGGTGCCGTCGTTGTTACAAGCGTTGGCTCGACCGGGCGCTTGAGCAGAAACAGTGCGACGGCTGTCACGATCGTGCCGGCCAGGATCGCCACCACATACAGGCCCAGGTTGGTCACGGCCTGCGGGATCGCCAGCACGAAGATGCCGCCGTGCGGAACGCGCAGCTGGCTGCCGAACAGCATCGACAGCGCGCCGGTCACCGCCGAGCCAAGCACGACCGAGGGAATGACGCGGAACGGATCGCGGGCGGCAAACGGGATCGCGCCCTCGGTGATGAACGAGATACCCAGGAAAAACGCGGCTTTGCCGGCCTCACGCTCGTCGGCGGTGAAGCGATTCTTAAAGAGCACGGATGCCAGCGCCAGGCCCAGCGGCGGCGTCATGCCGGCGGCCATCACTGCGGCCATCGGCATATAGGCCGAGGCGTCGGCTCCGGCGGCGCTGATCAGACCGACCGCGAAGGTGTAGGCCGATTTGTTGACCGGGCCGCCCATATCGACCGCCATCATGCCGCCCAAGATCAGCCCCAGCACGACCGCACTGGCGGTCTGCATGCCACGTAGCCAGTTGGTCAGCGCCGTTACCGCCGCGCTCACCGGCGTGCCAACCACGTAGACCATCAGCAGGCCGACGATCAGCGTGCCCAGCAGCGGCAAAACCAGGACCGGCTTGAGCCCGGCCAGATTGCGCGGCAGATTGATCGCCTTGTTCAGCCAGCTCGTGATGTAGCCCGCGAGGAAGCCGGCGATGATGCCGCCCAGGAAGCCAGCGCCCAGCGTGGCCGCCAGCACGCCGCCGATCATGCCCGGCGCGAGACCTGGCCGATCCGCGATCGAGTAGGCAATAAAGCCCGCCAGGATCGGCACAATTAGCGTGAAGCCGGCCCGCGCGCCGATCGTGAAGAGCGCCGCGCCAAAGGTGTTTTCCGCCTCCGTGACGTTGATGCCGCCGACCGCGAAGGCCAGCGCGATCAGCAGACCGCCCGCGATCACGAACGGCAGCATGTACGATACGCCGGTCATCAGGTGCTTGTAGAAACCGCTGCGGCTGCTGGCCTGGGCCGCCTTGGCCTCCTGCACTGAACTGACATAATCTATTTTGGGCTTGTCCGCTGTAGCTGCGGCTCCCGCCGCTGGAGCCGTGACGGCTTGCGCCAGTGCTGTGCGCACAACCGCCGCGCCATCGTTGATCGCGGCTTTGGTAGAAGTGGAGTAGACGGCCTTGCCGGCGAAGCGGCTGGTGTCGACGTTGGTGTCGGCGGCGATGATCACGACGTCGGCGTCACGAATATCGGCGTCGGTGAGCACATTTTGCGCGCCAACCGAGCCTTGCGTCTCGACTTTGGCCATGTGCCCCAGCGTCTCCGCGCCGCGCTGGACGCCTTCCGCCGCCATGAACGTATGCGCGATGCCGGTCGGACATGATGTGACAGCAACGATCTTAGCCATGACTTTGCTCCTTCTGGACCTCA
>JAFAYS010000252.1 GCA_019240175.1 Chloroflexota bacterium
CCCGTTGCGACAGGAGAAGGGGAACCACGATCTTCGTCTTGAAACCCCTCTCCCGCTACTCCCAAAGTGGAAGACCGCCGATATTCGGGGCAAGGGGTTAGAATGTAGCATGATGACTCCCCTTCGCCTGCCGCAACTGAGCCAAAAGCTTGGCGAAGTTCGGGGAAGGGGTGAATGCGCAGCAGCCGGGGTGAGGGCCCGCTAATCTTCATCTTCAAACCCCTCTCCTATCGCAATGGGAGAGGGGTGCGAACGAAGTGAAGTGGGGTGAGGGCCTGCTTACTTGTGGCCCGCTCAAACCAGGTGGATCAGCACTTGCTAGGCTATGATGATATGTAAGGAGTTAAACGTGGCTGGACATGACATAATCGTGGTTGGCGCTTCTGCCGGTGGCGTTGAGGCCCTGACGACGCTGGTCCGCGATCTGCCAGCCAATCTGCCTGCGGCGGTCTTCATCGTCCTGCATATTCCGGCCCAAAGTCCCAGCCTGCTACCCTCAATTTTGAGCCGTGCCAGCCAGCTGATCGCCGCGCATCCTGAGGACGGAGCCAAGATCGAGCATGGGCGAGTCTACGTTGCGCCGCCGGATCATCATCTGCTGCTCGAAGAGGGCCGCGTGCGCGTGATCCGTGGCCCCAAAGAGAATCGCCACCGCCCCGCCGTCGATCCGCTGATGCGCACTGCCGCCCGCGCCTATGGTCCACGTGTGGTCGGCGTGATCCTGACCGGCTCGCTCGACGACGGCACCGCCGGGATGCAGGCCGTCAAGACGCGCGGCGGTATCGCCATAGTGCAAGATCCCGACGAGGCGCTGTATCCCAGTATGCCGCGCAGCGCGATGGAAAACGTCGCGGTGGATTACTGCCTGCCGCTCGCCGAGATCGCGCCGATGCTGGTGCGCCTGGCGAGCGAGCCGTCAGCCGACGATGCCAGCTTTCCGGTGCCGCGCGGTATGGACCTGGAATCGCGAATTGTGGGAATGGAAATGGACGCGTTACAAAACGAAGAGCGCCCCGGCACTCCCTCGGTCTTTTCCTGCCCCGAGTGCAACGGCGTGCTGTATGAAATGCATGACGGCGATCTGACCCGCTTTCGCTGCCGGGTCGGCCATGCGTTTTCGGCGGAGACCATGCTGGCCGAGCAGGCCGAGGAGCTGGAAACCGCGCTCTGGATGGCGCTCAACACGCTGGAAGAAAGCGCCAGTCTATCGCGGCGCATGATGCAAAATTCCCTGGAGCGCGGTCACGCGATGATCGCCCAGCGCTTCGAGGAGAAAGTGCGTGAGGCTGAGCAGCGCGCCCAGGTGATTCGCCAGGTGCTGCTCAAAGAGCCGCTGGTTGTCGCGCCCAGCGAGGAGATCGACAAAGCGAGCGAGAACGGCGCTTAACACCAGGCGGGCGCAGCCCTGAAACTGTGCTCACTGCGTGGAGCGTGGAGAATGCCACATGCCCCGCATCATGGTTGTCAACGATACCCAAGAAATTTTGGATATGTTTCGTGATCTGTTGGAGCAGGAAGGCTACGAGGTCATCCTCTACTCGTACGCGATCCAGGACATGGACGAGATTCTGCGCCAGCAGCCGGACCTCCTCATCCTCGACTATATCTTCGGCTCCGAGCGCACTGGCTGGCAGCTGCTCCAGAAGCTCAAGATGCGCCGCGACACCGCCGCGATCCCGGTGGTGATCTGCACCGCCGCCAAGCGCCAGGTCGAAGAGATCGAGGGGCATTTGGTGGCGATGGGCGTTGGCATCGTGCTCAAGCCGTTTAACGTCGATGATTTGCTGCGCACTGTGCGCCAGATGCTGGATCTGCATGCTAATCCCCATGTAACACTGGCCGCGCAAGGCAAAGGTGAGGTAGAAAGCGCCTCTGATTCACTTGACATAGAGCGCTAAACCGCTGATACTGATGGCTCTGCGAAAATTTTGCAATGCCTGTCAGCTAGAAACGGTTTGTTGATGAGCGCGATCGACAATCAGAACCAGCCGGCAACCCAGGATCTTGTAGTCATTGGCGCCTCGGCGGGTGGTATTGAAGCCTTGTCGGTGCTGGTCAGCACGCTGCCGCCGGATTTTCCCGCGCCGATTGTGTTGGCCCAGCACCTGGACCCCAACCGCCCCAGCTTGCTGCCGGAAATCCTGGAGCGTCGCACCACGCTGCGGGTAGAGCTGGTGCAAGGGCGCAGCAAGCTTGAGCCTGCCAGCATCTACGTGGTGCCTGCCAACTACCATGTCGCGATCCAGGATGGCCACGTCGAGATTCTGGTGGATCACCAGCGACGGCCCAAGCCCTCGGTCGATCGGCTGCTTTCCTCGGCGGCGGAGGTCTACGGCGAGCGCTTGATCGCCGTGATCCTGACTGGCTCCGGCTCGGACGGCGCGTCCGGCGCGGTAGATGTCAAAGAGGCCGGCGGTACCGTGATTGTGCAGAACCCACAGACCGCGCGCTACCCTTCGATGCCGATGTCGCTGCCGCCGACCGTGATCGACTTTGAGGCCGACATCGAGCGCATCGGGCCGCTGATCTACGATCTGTTGACCGGCGTCGAGATCCCGCAGCCCGATAAATCCGAAGACGTGCTGCGGCGTATTCTGGAGCATGTCAACCGCCAGGCCAATATCGATTTTCGCGCCTACAAATCTTCAACCGTACTGCGGCGCATTGCCCGGCGCATGACCGTCACCCACAACCCGACGATCCGCGACTACGCCGAGTTTTTGGAATCGCATCCCGAAGAAGTCGGCGATCTGGTCCAGGCGCTGCTGATCAATGTGACCCAGTTCTTTCGCGATCCCGAGTCGTTTGGCTATCTACGACAGGTGGTGCTGCCCGCCCTGCTGACTCAGGCCCGTGAGCGCGACCGCGTGCTGCGCTTCTGGTCGGCGGGCTGTGCCTCAGGCGAGGAGCCGTACTCGCTGGCGATGTTGATCGCGGATCTGCTGGGGGCCGAGCTGCCCGAGTGGAGCATCAAGATTTTCGCCACCGATCTCGACGAGGCGGCGATCACCTTTGCGCGGCTGGGCGTGTATCCCGAAAATCTGCTCAAAGACGTGCCGCAGGATTATCGCGAGCGCTTTTTCGAGCGCGTCGACCACTCGCACTCCTACCGTATCGCCAAAACGCTGCGCCAGATGGTGATCTTCGGCCAGCAGGATCTCAGCCGCAGCGCGCCCTTTCCGCGCGTGGACCTGGTGCTCTGCCGCAACGTGCTGATCTATTTCACGCCCGATCTTCAGGACTATGTGCTCAACCAGTTTGCGTTTTCGCTACGGCCCAGCAACGGCTACTTATTTCTGGGCAAGGCCGAGATTATTCGACCCACGCACTCGTATTTCGAGTTGGTCAACAAGCAGTGGAAGATGTATCGCTGTACGGGTGAGAACGTGCCGATGCCACGTCGCCAGGGCGCACCCGATATTCGCGCTCGGCTCGAAGGCCAGTCTGCGCACAGTGCGGTAGGCCGAGCAGAGGGCGTGCTGGGAGAGCATGAAACCTTGGCGACAACCACTGACCTGGCGCTGCTGCGGCGCGTCAATGAGCTGCTGCTGCGCTTTTTGCCCGTCGGCGTAGTGGTGATCGATCGCTCCTACCATGTGCTGACGATGAACACCTCCGCCCGGCGTCTGCTCGGCCTGCGCGATGCCAGTAATGAGCAGGATTTTCTCCATGCCGTGCGCGGCATTCCCTATGCCGAGGTCCGCTCCGGCATTGATAAAGTCTTTCGTGAGCGCAACACGCTGATGCTGCCCGAAGTGTTGCTCGACAACGCGCTCGGTGGTAACGGGATGTATCTGTGCCTGACGATCGTGCCGATGCAGGTCGATGCCAACTCGCCGGATCTGGCCGCGATCAGCGTGACCGATGTCACCGAGCAGGTCCAGACGCGCCAGAGCCTGGAGAGCGCCCAGGCCGAGCAGGCACAGCTGGTGGCCGAGCTGGGCACGGCCAACAAGCGGCTCAGCGAGATGAACAAAGAGCTGCTCGACGCCAACGAAGAGCTGCAAGTCGCCAACGAAGAGATGATGCTGACCTACGAGGAATTGCAGGCGACCAACGAGGAGTTCGAGGCGACCAACGAGGAGCTTCAGGCGACCAACGAGGAGCTGGAGACCAACAACGAGGAGCTTCAGGCGACCAACGAGGAGCTGCAAACCACCAACGACGAGCTGCGCGCCCGCACGCTCGATCTACAAGAAGTCGCCAATATGCTCGAAAGCGATCGCGGTCGCTTCGCCGAGATGGTCGAGCTGGCTCCCTTCCATATTATGGTGCTGCGCGGCCAGCAGCTGATCGTCGAGGCTTTCAACTCCGGCTACGCGCGGCTGCTGGAAGGCCGCGAGCTACGCGGGCGGCCACTCGCAGAGGTGGCGCACTACTTCTGGCAATCTAACCATGAGCTGGTCGAGCTGGCGCATGAGGTGTATGCCGAAAACACGCCGC
>JAFAYS010000275.1 GCA_019240175.1 Chloroflexota bacterium
TACGGGCAAACAAAGGAACAAGCAAACAAGGGAACAAAGGGAAGCGATAGGATCTTTTTGTTCTTTTGTTGCTTTGTTCTTTTGTTTTTATTCCGTTAGCACCAGCGCGTTTTCTACCGGCCACGTCAGATACGCCTGATCGCCCTGGGCGTAGTAGGCGTTGGGATTGAGCGTCGAAACGCTGTTCTGCTCCCAGACCACAAAGCGATGTTCGCCGTCGAGCGTGACAAAGATGCGCGTGTCGGAGCCGATGTAGGCGATGCGATCGACTTTGACCGGAAAGACGTTGGCCGCGTGCTGCGGTCGCTGCTCGCTGAGCCGCGCTTTCTCGGGCCGGATCGAGACCGTGACCGGCTGGCCGACCGGCACCGGCTGCGGCGTGTAGCCCTCGACCACCAGATCGCCGACTTTGACGGTGGCCTGCTGTGGACTGGACTGCACCACGCTGCCGCGCAGAAAGTTGGTCTCGCCGATAAAATCGGCCACAAAGCGGCAGGTCGGGCGCTCGTAGATCTCGGTGGGCGAGCCGATCTGCAACACTTTGCCTTTATCCATCACCGCGATCCGATCCGACATCGTCAGCGCTTCTTCTTGATCGTGGGTGACATACACAAAGGTGATCCCGACGCGCTCTTGCAGGCCGCGCAGTTCAAGCTGGAGCTCTTTGCGCAGCTTCAGATCCAGCGCGCCCAACGGCTCGTCGAGCAGCAGCACCGCCGGCTGATTGACCAGCGCGCGTGCCAGCGCCACCCGCTGCTGCTGTCCACCCGACAGCTGCTTGGGCCGTCGCTGCCCGTAGTTGTCGAGCCGTACCAGTCGCAGCGTCTCGGCCACCCGACTGGCGATCTCGCTTTTGGCGACTTTTTTCATCTGTAGGCCGAACGCGACATTCTCGGCGACGGTCAGATGCGGAAAAAGCGCGTAGCTTTGAAACACCGTGTTGACCTGCCGGCGATACGGCGGCGTCGCGCCCATCGGCTGGCCCTGGATCACAATCTCGCCGTCGGTCGGCATCTCGAAGCCCGCGATCATGCGCAGCGTCGTCGTCTTACCACAGCCCGACGGGCCGAGCAGCGAGAAGAACTCGCCATCTCCGATATGTAGCGAAACATCGTCTACTGCGGCGACATCGCCAAAGCGCTTGCTTACGCCCCGCAGCTCAACAGCAGTCCCTGACGCCACCGTTTTCACCCCCTTATGTTTGCCAATGTGCCGGTCGGGCCGGCGAAGCCATGATTGATAATAATATGCTCAAGGTCAATCTGGCGACACAGCGCCGGCGAAAGATACAGCGATTCGACCGTGCGGCTGGCACGGCCCAGCAGCGTCGCCTGCGAGGAGCGCCCGGCGTCGATCTCAAGCTGGATCAAATGCAGGCACTCAGGCAGCGGCCTGCCAAACGACTTGCCGCCGGTTCTGCCATCGTAGCTGACGATGTAGGAGATCTCGCGGTTGTTGAGATCGTGGAGGATCTGAACAAAGGCGTCGAAGGTGACGCCCTGGATGTAGCGCGGATCGCGCTGGCCGCACACGCCCTGATACGGCGGATCGAGATAGACGAGATCGCGCGGCGTGGCCTGTGGCAGCAGCTCGCGGTAGTCCAGCGCCGTCAGCGTCACCCGATCTTTGAGCAGCCGCGAAGCCGCGAGGATCTGCTGGGCCATGCGGTGTGGATGCGTGCCTTTACGCCGGTGATCGGGGCTCTGGTTGAACGCGCCGCTGGTGTTGTAGCGCACCGCCGCCTTGACGCAGCGCGCCAGCAGATAGAGCAGATCATGCGCGGCGTGATCCTGATTGAAGTCGGCGCGCACAGCCTCGTAGTAGTCACGCTCACGGCCCTGCTGTTCCAGCCACATTTGCTCGTAGCGCCGGGCCAGATCCTGGGGCCGCTCGACAATCTCATGCCACAGCTGCATCAATGGCGCGTTGGCATCGTTGAGGACGAAGTGCTGCGCGGCGCTGCACTGGGCTGCCGCCAAGCTAACCGCAGCGGAGCCCGCGAACGGCTCGATCACGCGCTCGACGCCTGCCGGAAAACAGGCGACGATCGATCGCGCGAGCGTGCGTTTACTGCCCTGATATGGTATCGGATGCGGAACGCGCATGGTCTTCGCTTTGTATGTCGAACGACGTTCCAGACCGGCTGAATTGGGATCAGCAGCGGCTACTGCGCATAATATCCGAGATGAGCGTGTCGATGCAACTTCGCACTCAAACGCGTGGACCGGCTTTTGCAGCTCGCAGCTCCTCGTACTCTTCTGGGGAAATAAACGCGCCGCCCTCGATCTCGCGCGAAATCTCGCGACGGCGGTTGTCGAAGCGCAGCTCGGCGCGCATGATCCGAAAGCAGCGATCGTCCATCACTTCTTTGATTACATGATAGCCGTCGGCTGCGGTATCGTCATACTCGTCGGCGCTCAGATCGTTGTTGAGATCCAGCCGCACATGCACGGGTGCTCCGCAGCGCTGGCACTTGATGTACAGATGCAGCCCCCGATCGTCGCCGGATCGAGCGCCGCCGCCAAACAGGCGTCGTAAAAAGCTCATGCACTCCTCCTGTGTCAACGATACCGACGAACGGCAAGTTCGTCAATCCTGCGCGGGCTTTTGCTGCGCATGCGCCAGAATCCAGGCGGCGTAGCGGCGCACATGCGCTTGCGGATAATCGAGCGGATGCGCCAGGCAGTTGCGGGCAACCGCGAAAACCTGCGCCGCATGGAGATGCAGCACCAGCCGGATCTGATCTTTGAACTGCTCCGCGAAGTTGCCGCTCACGAATCGCCCCAGAATCGCAGTGATCAGCCGCGTCTGCTGCTGTGTGCTCAGCGTGCAATGTTTGAGCCGCCGCGCCATCATCGCCCGCGCCCGACCATGCCAGTTGCCGCGTGTGTCGGCCTCGATAAACGCCACGCACAGCTCGATCGCCTCGGGCTCGTCGCCGAGCAGCCGATCTGCCAGCTGATGCAGATCTTCTTTGTGCAGCGCCTCGAAAAACGCCAGCCGGCGCTCGGCCTCGGTTTTTGCGGTGTGACGGTAGGGCATAGCTGCTCCTGTTCCGCAGCAGGGCCAACTGATCGATGATGCCAGCGTGCGCACATGCGGCACGTTAAAAACAAACACATGAGTCATCCCGAATTTAGGGGGTGGCTCATGTGCGATAAGGCGGTCAGCCAAAGCCGGCTGAGGGCTGCTCGCAACCGATAGAGGGGGGTCGGTGTGTGTTGGAGGCGTGTCCCCGTCCGATGACACCACCGCCGGAGCAAGT
>JAFAYS010000423.1 GCA_019240175.1 Chloroflexota bacterium
CCGTGGAAGCTTCAGCCGTGGCAGCTGCCGGAGCTTGGCGTGCTGGCCTATCATCTGGCCTTTGACGAGCGGCTGACGATCGGCTTCAACCCGCGCCTGGCCGACGCGCTCCAACTCACGGCGATCGAGACACTGGGCGAGAAAGTAGGCCGTGCGATCGGTATGATTGGTGAAGTGCCGCAGCAAAGCTTTGCCGACTACGTGGCGCTACTGGATCACGTTTTTAACCAGCATGACGAAGCGCAGGTGCCGATCACGGAGCAGATCGAACGTGTGGCGGTGGTTGGCGCGATGACCGATGCGCTGGTGCGCGAAGCTGCCGAGCGCGGCGCGCAGATCTATGTGACCGGACAGCTGCGGCAGCCGGCGCGTGAGGCTGTCCGTGAGACCGGCATTGGCGTGGTCGCGATCGGCCACCGGCGCAGCGAGATCTGGGGCCTGCGCGCGCTCGCCGGGGTGATCCGTGAGCGCTGGTCACGGATCGAGGTGGTGCTGGCGAAGTAAGATCAGCTCCTAATGCGGCACGACCGGCAGCGCGAACGAGAAAGTCGAGCCGCCTTCCCACTCGGACTCGGCCCAGATCACGCCGTCGTGCGCTTTGACCAGGCCTTCACACACGCTGAGGCCCAGACCGGTGCCGCCGAGATTGGTCTGCGCTGTGTTGCGCGCGCGGTAGAAGCGATTGAAAATATGATCGAGCTGATCCGGCGGAATGCCGATGCCCTCGTCTTTGATGCTGACCACAATCCAGCGCGACGCGGTATCGACGTGCTTGCGCAGACGACGCGGCCAGAGCGCATCGCCGGGCTGGTGTAGGCTGAGCGTGGTGGTGATCGCGCCGCCGTTGGGCGAGTATTTGATCGCGTTGGTGAGCAGATTTTGCATCACCTGCGTCAGCCGCAGCGCATCGCCGTTGATCAGCGGCAGCTCTGCTTCGCTCTGCACAATCAGTTGGTGCCGCGAGGTCAGCGCGCGCTGCTGATCGACCACATGCTTAACCAGCGAGCCGAGATCGATGCGCTGGATGTGCAGCGACAGCCGGCCCGTATCGGCGCGCGAAAGATCCAGCAGATCTTCCAGCAGCCGGTTCATGCGATCGCCCTGCTCGATGATCACGCCGACTGGACGGCGCAGCTTGTCGTCGGCGAGCCGCACCCGGCGCTCTAACAGCTGGCTGTGACCGAGCAGCGCCGCCAGCGGATTCTTCAACTCGTGCGCGACCAGCGACACAAACTCTTCGCGACCGCGCAGCACTTCTTTTTCGCGGGCAAAGAGCCGGGCATTGTTGATCGCCACCGCCGCAATCCGCCCGATCGATGTGAGCAGCTCAAGCTGGTGCGGCGTGTACACATTCGTCGCGTAGCTCTGCGCCGAGATCACGCCAATCACGCGATCGCCGATCGACAGCGGCACGAACATCACCGCCGCCGCGTGCTTGTCCTGACGACCAAAGCGCATCTGGGAAGCATTGAACTCAAGATTGCCCACAAACACCGGCTCGCCCGCGCGCAGCACACGATCGGTGAGCGTGCCTTCGAGGGCAAAAGTGCGCGGTGCCAGCAGCTCGTCGCTCTCGACCAGAAAGGGCAGCTCGACCTCGATGTGACGCTCGTCGACCAGGCCAACCAGGAACACATCGACCGGCATCAACTGCTGCACGCTGCGATAGATCGAGGGAAACAGATCTTCCAGCGCCAGCGATCCGGCCAGATTATGGCCGATTTCGTTGAGCACTTTCAGCTCACGGTTCGCCAGCTGTAGCCGCAGCGTGATCCGCACGATGTAGCTGAGCACCGCCAGCACTGCAAACATCAGGGTTATGTCGAGCACAAAGCCGATCGCGTTACGGAAGCTGGCGACAACCAGCGCCAGCGGGATGCAGATCACGAAGCTCATCAGCGTCCACAGGCTGACGTTTGGCCAGAGCTGCTGCCGCACTTCGGTCCAGCTGAAGCGCAGCCAGATCGCGATGCTGGTGAGCAGGATATTCACGACCAGGTAGACCAGCGCATAGACCAGCAGCGTGGCTACAAACTCCGTAGGTGCCTGGTAGAGCGGCACGCCGAAGAGCAGCCAGACGGCCAATCCGCCGCACAGGCTGCACAGCGAAAGCTGGCCCGCGTTGAAGATAATGAAAATCCGGCTCGGCGTCTGCATGCGGGGATAAAAAATCTGCGAGAGCTGGCTCAAGATCCAGCTACACAGCTGGACGAGTGTTGCGGCTGCCGCGCCGAAGAGCAAGAATACGGCGAAGGTAAACGTAGCTGTGAGCGACAGCGCGCGCTGCTGGCTCAGGCGGATTGCCAGAAACAGCTCCGCCGCGACGCTGATCAGCACAAAGAAGAGCAGCTCCGGCAGGGCAGCGAGATCTAACCATGGGATGAGCAAAGCGACTGACAGGAGGCCGACTAAACCGATAAACCAGCGAAACAATCGCGCACGCACAGGCATTGCTGAGGCATGGCTCATTCGTGGATGTACTGACGCCAGGAGCGCGGGCGATTCACCTTGATGCATGCGGTACATTGTAGCATACTCA
>JAFAYS010000477.1 GCA_019240175.1 Chloroflexota bacterium
CGCCAGCGAGTTTCGCCGCGTCGTGCAGGAAGTTGGTCTTGGCCTATCCACCGAGACCGCGCTGGCTAACCTGCTGCGCCGCGTGCCCAGCGACGACCTCGACCTGATGATCACGGCGATCAACATTCAACATGAGGTCGGCGGTAACCTGTCGCAGATCCTCGAAAGCATCGCGCATACCATCCGTGAGCGCGTGCGTATCAAAGGCGAGATCAATACCCTGACCGCGCAGGGCCGTATCTCGGGCTATGTTATCACGGCGCTGCCGGTCGGTCTGGCGATCTTCCTTTCGATGATCAACCCCGGCTACATGGCACCGATGTTCACGCTGGGCCTGCCGCCGGATGCGTGGTGCTGCCTGCCGGTCACCTCAGGCATCATGATTATCATGGGCTACTTTGCGATCATGAAGATCGTCGACATTGATATTTAGCGAGGAACACGATCATGGGTATGCTCATTTTTGGTGCACTTCTGCTCTTTGGCGTGATGATCGTCGTGCTCGGCTTCGTCCAAAGTCGTCAGTCCGCCACGATCGAGGGCCGTCTCTCGACCTTCACGGAAGTGCCGAAGACGCTGGAAGAGATGGAGCTGGAGCTTCCGTTCAGCCAGCGCGTGCTGCAGCCGATGATGCAGCAGATGTTGACCGCGTTCGGCAAGGCATCGCCGACCAAGAACGCCGGCAAGATCAAGCGCAACCTGGAGCAGGCCGGCAATCCCAGCGGCCTGACGCCGACCTCGTTTGTGGGCGTGCGCGTGGCGGTCGGCTTGATCGGCCTGGCGATCGGCTTCTACATGACGTCGCTGATGGGCCTGCCGATCCTCAATCGCCTGCTCTTCACGATGCTGGGCGGCGCAGTCGGCTATGTGTTTCCCGGCATCTGGCTGGATCGCAAAATTCGCGCGCGCAAACACAGCATTCTCAAGTCCATGCCCGACGCGCTCGACCTGCTGACGATCTCGGTTGAGGCCGGCCTCGGCTTCGACCTGGCGCTCGACCGCGTGGCGAATAAGTGGGACAATGAGCTGGGCAAAGAGTTTCAGCGCGTGCTGTCTGATACCCGCCTTGGCACGCCACGCCGCGACGCGATGCGCATGATGGCGGAGCGCTGCGGTGTCGAAGATCTCAGCAACTTTGTCCAGGCGATCATTCAGGCCGAGCAGCTCGGCGTGAGTATCGGCAAGATCCTCAAGGTGCAGTCCGAACAGATGCGCGTCCGGCGACGGCAGCGCGCAGAAGAGCTGGCGCATCAGGCACCGATTAAGATGCTCTTCCCGATGGCGTTTCTGATCTTCCCATCGATCCTCGTCGTGATCCTTGGGCCAGCCGTGCCGCGACTGATGGGCAACGGCGTTTTCTAGGCTGCCAATCATGCCGCAGATCGTTAACACAACCCGTGGAACCGTGATCGCCAGCCGCGCCGAGTGGGCACGCTCATTCCTGGCACGGCTGCGCGGCCTGATGTTTCGGGCCAGTCTGCCAGAAGGCGGCGGCCTGATCATCGATCCCAACAGCAGCGTGCATACCTTCTGGATGCGCTTTCCGATCGATGTCATCTTTGTCGATCGCCAGAATCGCGTGGTCGGCATCACACCCGCCATGCCGCCCAACCGGCCCTACGCCGGAGCGCGCGGCGCGAAACGCACGATCGAGCTGCCGACGGGCAGCATCGCCGCCAGCAGTACGCAGCTCGGCGATACGCTGGAATTTCGCGAAAACTAATCCACAAAACATGTCAATGCTTTGCCAGCAGGGCCGATGTACTCGGTCCTGTTGGCGTTTAACCGATTGACATGCATTCGGGCGTTGCCTATACTGCGATGAGTCGTGAGAGAAAGAGCGCCCATGCCGACCGATCCCATCAATCAACCTTCAGCGCCGAACATCCAGGGTGTTGAGCAACTGCTGGCCGCTGGCTATGCCGCGCTCGCCACGAATGATCATCATGCCGCTGAAACCTTCTTCCGCCAGGCAGTCCAGGCCGATTCGCGCTCGATCGAGGCCTGGCGCGCCCTTGCCGACACGCAGACCGGCGCGCGGCATGGCATTTGTCTGCGCTGGATCGAATATCTCCAAGCCCCACAGCACCAGCCGATCGCGCCGCCCCGCCGACGTGCTAGCCGGCCAAGCTATCGTTTGCAGCGCGCGCACCTGATCGGCGTTGCGGGCGCGGGCTCGCTCGCACTGCTGGTGCTAGGCAGCGATCTGATCTATCGCGATCGCGCGCTGCCCGGCGTGCAGATTGGGCAGATCGGCGTCGGCCACCTGCGCGCGGAGTCCGTCGCCAGCACGCTCGCAGCGCGGCAGCACACGACGGCCCAGCGCATCGTCGAGGTGCGCGTGGGCGAGCAAAGCTGGCAAGCCCCGGCAGACACGCTGCTGCGCGCGGATCTCACGGAACTGGTGCAGGCGGCGCTGGCATACGGCCACGAGCCCTCGTTCTGGTCGCGCACCGGCACGCGCATGCGCTCGTTTCTCGGCCAGGAGTACAACATCAGCGCGCCAACCATCGATCAACAGGCCGTTGAAAGGTTTGTAGCCGAGATTGCCAGCGCGGTCAGCCGTGAGCGCATCGACGCGCATGTGCTGCGCACCGAGCAGGGCTGGACGATTGTGCCCGAGCAGAGCGGCCAGACAATCGATCAGGCGCGGCTGGTGGAGCAGATCGCCGCGCAGCTGAGCAGCGCAGCCTGGCAGCCCGAGGATACCTTCGAGCCGCTGAGCGCCGAGCTGCTGACGGTGCCACCCACGCGCACGGTCGCACAGCTCGAGCCGCTGCGCCAGCACCTGCAAGCGATCGCAGAGCAGCCGCTCGACATCCGGCTTGGCGATCAGCAGTGGACGCTGGATCGCTCGCTGCTGCTCGACACGGCCAGCGTGATCGATCCGGCGGCGCTACAGCCCAGCCCAGCGCTGATCGGCCAGCAGCTTGATCCGATCGCCGCGCAGATTGCGGTCGCGCCGCAGCCCTCGTTCCTGGAGCGTAACGGCGATCGCATCCGCTCGATCGTTCCCGGCAAAGTTGGCCGCGAGCTGGATCGGGAGGCGGCGATCCAGGCGATCACGGCGGCGATCAACACCAGTGCGCCACAGCTCGATCTGCCGATCCGTGAGCTTCAGCCCACGCCGGGCGAAGCCGAGCAGCTTGGGCTTGTGGCCGAGCTTGGCCGCGGCGAGTCGCAGTTCGTTACCTACACCTCCGCCGATCGCGATGCCAATGTGCAGGTCGGCGGCAACGACATCGATGGCGTACTAATTGCTCCTGGTGAAGTCTTCTCGTTTACAGGAACCGTGGGCGAGATCACCTGGGAGAAAGGCTATCGCTGGGGTGAGGCGATCGAGGCGGGCGTGTCGGTGCCATCGCTGGGCGGCGGCATCTGCCAGGTATCGACAACGGTCTTTCGGGCAGCGTTTTGGAGCGGCCTGGAGATCGTCGAGCGGCATAATCACACCTGGCGTCTGCCCTGGTACGAGGTCGATGCGCCGCCAGGCATGGACGCGACGATCGCGCTGGGCGGGCCGGATTTCAAGTTTCGCAACAATACCCAGCACTACATCCTGATCAAAGTCGAGACCGATCTTGCCGCCAAGCGCCAGACGGTGATCATCTATGGCACGCCGGACGGACGGCAAGTAGCGATGCAGCCGCTCAACAACGGCAACATCGGCATCTACCGTAGCGTCCTATCCGGCACGCAACTTGTTGATGAAGATACATTCGTGAGCTATTACAGCCAGTAGGAAGGAGCACGCCGGTGGATGATCGCCGGAATGACTTGACCGGCAGGACCGAGATTCAGCTGCCGGAGTCGGATATTAAGCTGCCAGCGCTGCTGCGGCTGCTGGCTCGCTGGGCGCTGGTCGCCGGCGTGATCTGGCTGATCGTATCGATTCTCCAACGATCCGGCGCGACGCTCACACCGTTTATTATCGGCCTGGTGCTGGCGTATCTGCTGCTGCCGATCGTCAAGCGGCTGGATCGCTACATGCCGCGCTGGGCCTCGATCACGACCGTCTATCTGATCGGCCTGATCTTGTTCGAGCTGGTGCTGGTCTTCGTGGTGCCGTCGACGGTCAACCAGGTCCAACAGTTCGGCTCAAATATCCCCGGATGGTTCGATCGCGGCAACCAGTTTGT
>JAFAYS010000692.1 GCA_019240175.1 Chloroflexota bacterium
ATCGCGCCGCAGCAGCCCTTCATCAGCGACACGATCTACGCGGAGGGCACGCTTTCCCGCGAGGTCGATCTTTACGCCTTTGTCACCGGCAACGGCGCGGAGGGCAACGACACGCTGCTAGGCGGCGATGGCAACGATAGTCTTCACAGCGGCGCCGGCTACGACTTCGTCAACGGCGACGGCGATACCGACGTGGCCGGCACAACCGACGAAGATCATATCTTCGGCGGCGACGGCAACGACGTGCTCTGGGGCGGTCGCGACCACGATCATCTCTGGGGCGGCTACGGCGACGATCATCTGGACGTGAAGCCACGGCCCGATCGCGATACGCCCGAGTGGTTCACCTATGGCCGCGAAAGCTACGACGCGATCGACTACGCCTACGGCGGCTGGGGCCAGGACGCGCTTCAGGCCAACATCGGCGACGCTGGCCCGGTGCCGGGCGACCGGCTGATCGACTGGGTGGGCGCGTACAACGTCTACTACGTCTGCCCCGGCGCGTACGGCGAGCGGATGATCACCCGCAGCCTGAGCCCAGGTATGATCCGCTTCTTGCAGGATCTTGCTCAGGGCGACGGCGCGAGCAACACGTCGAATCCTACGGCGTCGGGCTACCGCGAGCTGGGCATGGTCTTCCCGCAGCAGGCCAAGGACAACTCGAATCCGGTTCATCCGGATAATCCGGGACACTTCACCTGCAACTAGCTCCGCCTGGCAGCAGCTCAACCGACATTTGACGGCAAACCGCCCGCTGTGGATCTCCACGGCGGGCGGTTGGTTTGATCGCTTGTTTGCAACGCAAACGCGTCGTTTACTTGGGCAGCTACCGATGTCAAAAGTTAGCGTCGTTCCAGCGCGACCAGCGGAATCTCGCGACTGGTTTTTGCCTGGTGCTCAACGAAAAAAGGATAGCGTTCAACAATCCACTCCCACTCCCGCACGCGCGCTTCGCCCTCTAACACCACCGCAGTTGCATCAAATGTTTCTGAGCCGACTTCTACGCTGACCTGAGGCTGAGCCACCAGGTTACGATACCAGTCTGGATGCGTTTGCGCGCCCATATTAGAAGCGATCACGATCAGCTGATCATCATGAGCAACATACATCAGTGGAGTAGTGCGCAGCTGTCCGCTGCTGGCACCTGTGGTTGTCAACAACAACAAGGGCCGACCTTCAAGCTGCCCACTCACTTTGCGTGTTGCGCGAAACTCTTCGATCAAGCGGCGATTGTATTCTTGTTGATCAGTCATGATTCCCCCACTATCGTTGTGGCTCACTGGTTTGGATCGGAACTTGTCGTGATCTATAAACCCAGGCCATAATAGGACATATGTTCTACGACGTCAACTCATATATTCCGCAAAAGCTTGAGCAGCCCAGCCATCTTTCCAGCTCTATGCCAACGACCGGGCGCGAGATTAGCCAAAAGTCGAATGGAGCCACGCAGCGCCTGTGATACGCTTTGATGCAAGCGATAGCAACCTAAGGAGCCACTCCACAGTGACGAACCTGCGCGACATGATGCTGTTCATTCTGCCAAACGCAAATCGCGTTCGGACAGTGAGCCGCATCACGCCCTCTGCTGAGGTGTCGCCAGGATAGCTATTGCTTTACCGCGATATTCCAGCCGTGGGCGAACATCCGCCCACGGCTCTTTTTATCCTTCCTGAGCCGTTGGCGTGAACGTTCTGACGCGTCCATAGCGCTATCGCTTTGTGAAATCCGCGACGACACAGTCGCTACGTGCCACGGAGGATTGTATGGGAAAGAAGCAAAAGCCCTCGCAGCAGCGACGTGGAGGATTCCCCGGTGGAGGACAGCCCGCGCGTCCAAGCAGTAAGCAGCCGTACGGCAAAGGCACCGTCCTCCAGCGCCGTCCACCGCGCCATCAGGGGCGCTAAGCCAACGCAGCGCGCTTGCCCAGATCAATGAGTCTCGGCAAGCGCATCTTATGTCAGATCGAGCCGCGTGCTTGGCTCTAAATACGCCAATAAGGAAACGGCGCGATTCTTATTCGAGAATCGGGTCGTTTCCTTACAGTTATGTCAAAATGCGCGTTGATTTTTTGAAATAAACCTTCATTTATGTCAATAGAAGATGCATGTTTGAGCGCTACCTATCGTTGATACGTCACGCGCAAAAAGTTAAAAACGACAGATGCAGCTTGCGGTACTTTAGTCCTGTTTATGGTTAGCCTATAACAAAAGACGTATCGCAAAGCCACCTTTTTATGTTATGAATCTAGAAGCAGCATTCTACCTGGCGCAAGGCTACCTGTAACCCACTCAGTCTTGCAAAGGTCGGAAACCTATCCAAACGGCTTAACCCGAGCGCGACGCTCCCGAACGTTCGTGCCGCAGCAGACTCATCGCAAGATGAGGCGCAAAGCTTTACACGTTCAGGACCATCATTTCGACCGCTGTGCTGACGCCTCAGCGCCATGCGACGCTGCCTGCTACACGGATCAGGTTGCGAAACCTCGGAGGTGCATCTCAAGCTTCAATAAAAACCATCCTAAAGCTCCACGGATCGATCAAGGCAAACTTGCCGAAAGGCGAGGACGCAAAGCTACGGACCTACGGCAAGCGTGCTATGGTAGCCGGGCTGCCGACGTGAGAAGCGCTCCTGGAAGACGGTTCTGCTCGATCAATAACGATTCAGCGACACATTGTAGAACAAGGAGCCTTCCATGCCTCAATCATCCATCAGTCGATGGTTTGATCGATGCTTCCCTGCATCCCCCCGTGCCGTCTGGAATTTTCGGAAGAACTACACGCTCCTGTCTTTCCTCACACTCGTCGCGCTAGCGGCTGGAATCGGCGCGCCCTGGGCGTATGCTGCTCCCGCCGAAAGCCGCGTGCTGCCCCAGCTCCAGCGCGAAGCGGCAGCCAGTCCCAACCAAACATTTCGGGTGCTGATCACGCGCATCAATCGCGACTCACGGGCAGATAGCGCACTTGATGCCCTGGGCGGAACCAAAATCGGCGAAGTGACGGCGGAAACGTTCGTGGCAACTTTGCCCGGACGCGTGATCGCCCGCCTAGGCAGCCATCCCACCGTTAAGTACGTCGCGCCGGACGCAGTGATGATCAAAACCGGCGTGGTCGATAGCTCCCGGCTTAGCCCTGTGTATCCGCGAACTGTGCGGGCAGCGCAGCTCTGGTCGGGCATACGACCGTTGACCGGTGCCGGCGTTGGCGTCGCCGTGGTCGATACCGGCATTCGCGCCGAGCTCCCGGATTGGCGTAGCGCCAGCGGCACAAGTCGGATCGTCGCCGCCGTCGAGTTTAGCACCACCAGCGCTAGCCTCTCCGATTACAACGGCCATGGCACACATGTCGCCGGTATCATCGGCGGCAACTCGTGGTACTCAGCCAACCTGGCAGTGCGCGGCAAATACATTGGCATCGCTCCCGAGGCCAATCTGATCAGCGTTAAAGTTGCCGGCGACAACGGCATGTCGTATCTGTCGGACGTGGTCCGTGGGATCGAGTGGGTCATCGCCAACCGCCAGATCTACAACATCCGCGTGATGAATCTGTCGCTGATCTCAAGTGTTGCCGAGAGCGCGCGTACCAGCATCCTGGCCGCCGCCGTCGAGCGGGCCTGGTTCAACGGGATCTTTGTGACAGTGGCTGCGGGCAACTCCGGCCCTAACAGCCTGCAATACCCGCCTGCCAACGATCCGTTTGTGTTAACCATCGGCGCGACCGGCCCAGAAAGTGCCACTAATCCCTCAAATCAGGTGCTCGCACCCTGGTCGAGCTACGGCACCACGCAGGATGGCTTCAGCAAGCCCGACGCGGTCGCGCCAGGACGCTACATCACCAGCGTGCTGGCAGCCGGCGAGTCCAGCCTGGCGCGCAGCTTTCCCCAGCGTATTGTCGACGGCAGCTACCTTTGGATGTCGGGCACCTCGATGTCCGCGCCGGTTGTGGCGGGCGTGGCGGCGCTGGCATTTCAAGCGCATCCCGAGTGGACCAACGATCAGGTCAAGTGGCTGATCCAGAACACCTCGACCGCGCTCAGCAGCACCACACCGGCACCCGTTCCAGGCATAAAGCTGATTAATGCGGCGGCGATCGTGAGCTACGCAGGCACGCCTGGCGTAGCCAATCAAGGCATCGCCATTAACCAGCAGCTGATAGGGCCCAACGGCGCGACGAGCTACACCGCCAGCGGCAGCAGCACGGCCAGTTGGAGCACGGCGAGCTGGAGCACGGCGAGCTGGAGCACGGCCAGTTGGAGCACCGCCAATTCCTCGACGGCTAGCTGGGGTACCAGCACGGAGCAGAACATCGAGTAGCCGGGCAGCGGACAGCGGCGCGACGTAGCGATTCGTGCCGCTGAGATCGCTCATAGCGATCCCTTTGGCGCGACCAGACGAGTGGTATCAAGAGGTCATACCTGGTTTCACACCAACGATTAGCACCAAATGGGACGTTACCACCGCTGAGGCGCATGCATACTACTATACAATGTAGTCAGTATCATACTCAATAAAGTCAAGATCTTATAGATACGTTTTTAGGCGCATTTAGGCTTATCGCTCACCCCCCATGTATTCGGAGCGTAATGATGCGGCAACTTTCGGTACGTGCTCGGCTATATCTAGCCTGTTGCTACCTGCTCGGGGGAATAGCGCTCTACTGGTTTATCTTCCGCCATCCCCTGGAACCGCTGAGCATGCGAGATTGGTTGCTGGCGCTGGGCCTCACTACGGTCGCGGCGATCTGCCAGGTCTTTGTGGTGGCCCGATCGAGCACTACCGGCCAGCGCTCCGATCATCTCACGCTCGCGCCCATGTTTGCCGCCGTGCTGCTCTTGCCGCGTCCGCTGCTGGCGCTGATGCTGGTGATCACCTATCTGCCCGAGTGGTACTTTCACCGGCGCTCCTGGTTCGGCCAGATCTTCAATATCTCGCAGGTGCTGATTACCGCCGCGATCACGGATACCAGCCTGCGACTGCTGATCGGCCATGACCGGCTACTCGATTCCACGCTCTTGTTTTCGATCAGCGGCCTGCGGCTGGCGCTGGCGATCCCGATCTTTCAGCTGACTCAGGCGCTGATGCTGGCCTGGGTCTTGAAGCTGGCGCGCGGCCAATCATTCCGTACCAGCGGCCTGTTCACCACCCAAAGCCTGCTGCTGGAAGGCTGCCTGACCTGCATCGGGCTGGTCTTTGCGGTCTGCTGGCTGCTCAATCCGCTCTACGGGCTGATCACCGCGATTCCGCTGGTGCTGATCTTCCAGGCGCTGCACGTGCCGAATCTCAAAGAAGAGGCCGCCTCCGATCCTAAGACCGGCCTGGCCAATATGCGGCATTTCAACGAGATCATGCAGCGCGACATTGAGCGCGTGAGCCGCAATGGACAGCCGCTCAGCCTGCTGATCTGCGATCTGGATTATCTGCGCAACATCAATAACACCTATGGGCATCAGGCCGGCGACGTGGTGCTGCTGGGCATCGCCGACATTTTGCGCCGCCATATTCGCAGCAGCGATGTTGCCGCGCGCTTCGGTGGCGAAGAGTTCGTAGTGCTGCTCAGCGATACCGATACCGAGGGTGCGCGCGCGGTAGCCGAGCGTATTCGCCTGGATCTCGAGCAGTCGCGCTTCGAGATTGGCTGCGCTGACGGGCCGATCGGCGCGACGCTGAGCATAGGCGTGGCCAGCTTTCCACGGGATGGCCGCACGATCGAGCAGATGATGCGCGCCGCAGATCTGGCGGTCTACCAGGCCAAGCGCGACGGTCGCAATCGCGTGGTGGTAGCCGGACACGAGAGTCGCGCGCTGGCCGGCGAGTGGGCGCGCGAATATCTGGTTGCGGCGGAGATCCCGACAACGATCGCGTATGACGAAACGCCGCGCCCGTTCTGGAATTTTATTCAAAGCGCCACGCGAGCCTCGCACACCACCGGCGCGCGACTGACGCCCAAGATTACCCGTGTGTCCGGTGAAGAGTCCACACTCGTCAGCGGACCCAATCCAAGGCGACGCTGGCTCACGCTGAGCGGCGCGCTGGTCGCCGTCGGGTTGCTCAGCCTTTGGCTCTGTGCCTCAGACAACAGTATGGCCTGGTCGTCGCTAGCCTTGTTTGGCGCGCTGACGGCGATCGTGGTCCAGTTCGCGATCGATAACCTGGGCCGGGGCAAGATCACGGTCGCCGCAGTGCCGATTCTGGCCGCGACCTTTCTGCATCATGAGGCGGGCATCCTGGTCACCGTGCTGGCGCTCACCATCTCGCAGGCGATCAAATCGCGCGGCCCGCTGTATCACTGGCTGTTCAATTTTGGTACGCTGCTGCTGGCCGGTCTGGGCGCGCATCTGGTCTTCGGGCTGTTTGTGAGCGATCCGCTGGCGACGGCTGATCTATCGCACTTAATCCTGCCGGCGATCATCGCTGGTCTGGTGTATCACGCGATCAACCAGGTGCTGATCTGCGTTATTCGCGGCCAGCTAGAGTCACGGCGACCGATCGAGATCTGGCAGGAAGAGTATCGCTGGCTCTCGCCGCATTATGTCGTTCTGAGCGCGCTGGCCGTCGTGCTGGCGCTGAGCTATCTGAGCTTCGGCACGCTGGGCGTGCTGGTGCTGATGGCACCGGTGGGCATGATGCACGTAGCCTTTAAGCAGTACATGGATCGCACAAAAGTGCATGTCAAAGAGCTGCAAACCATGAACGAGCGGCTCACCGACTCGTACGAGGCCACGCTGCAAGCGCTGACACGCGCGCTGGACACCCGCGATGAAGAGACCGAGGAGCATTCCCAGCGCGTCAAGCGCTACAGCCAGCTGACCGCCCAGCGGATGCGGCTCTCGGCTAAAGAGATCGAGGACATCGGTCGCGGCGCGCTGCTCCACGACATCGGCAAGATTGGCGTGCCCGACGCGATCTTGCTCAAGCCGGGGCGGCTCACCGAGGAGGAGCGCGCGCTGATGCGCAAGCATCCCGAGATCGGCTACCGCATGATCGCGCATATTCCGTTTCTGGCCGAGGCCGCGCAGGTTGTGCTGCATCACCACGAAGCCTTCGACGGCACCGGCTATCCCAGCCGCTTGTCGGGCAACAATATTCCGCTAGGCGCGCGCATCTTCGCCGTCGCCGACGCTTTTGACGCGCTGACCTCCGATCGGCCCTACCGCAAGGCGCTGCGGGTAGAACTGGCGATCGCGGAGATCGAGCGCTGTTCCGGCACACAGTTCGATCCGCAGATCGTCGAGGCGTTTCTGGCGATTCCCCAGGCAGAGCTGGCAGCCGTCCACGGCGTCGCACAGCCGATGCCTAAGCCGGCTGTAGCCGAACTGCCCACCGAAGGGCTGGCCTTAGCCGTCGAAACCTAGCGCAGCGATCCTGGCTGGATTGCTCAGAATCCGCCGCGATCCAGCTAGGGCCGCAGCTGCGAAAGCACCTGACGCACGCCGCCAGCCAAAAAGAGCGTATCCACACCTGCGACAATCAGCGTGTAGCCTCGGTCGATGTAGGGCTGGACCGCCTCGGCTGACACGCCAAAAATGCCTAGCCGCACGCCCGCGCTCAGACACGCAGCCGTCACCCGCTCGATCGCCGCTACAACTTCGGGATGATCGACCTGCCCGATACGACCCATGCTGGCCGAAAGATCGTACGGCCCGACCAGCACCGCGTCCACACCCGCAACCTGCACAATCGCCTCGATCTGATTTACTGCATCGATGTGCTCGGCCTGCACAACGACTGCTGTACGCTCGTTGGCGTGCGCGATGTAGTCCTGGAGCTGCAAGCCATAGCCGTGCGCCCGCCCGATCCCCACGCCGCGCGTTCCCTGTGGCGCATACTTAGACCAGCACACAACCTGCGCGGCCTGCTCCGCCGAGTTCACCTGTGGCGCGATAATGCCCGCCGCGCCGATATCCAGCGCTTTTTTGATCGGCTCTTCGGCGGTGGAGGCCAGCCGCACTAGCGAGGGCACCGCGCCCGCCGCTTGCAGCGCAGCCTGTAGCTCAGCCGTCGCGAAGACGCTGTGCTCGGCGTCGATAAACAGCCAGTCAACGCCGCTCAACGCCAGAATCTCAGCAACCGCCGGCGCAGTCAGTGTCAGCATCGTCCCGAGCAATTGGTCGCCGCGCCGCAGCCGCTCACGAAGATCATGCATGGACAAGCTCCTGAGAACAAAGGAACAAAAGAACAAGGGAACAAACGAGAACCCAGAACCGAGAACCCAGAACCTAGACCCTAAAACTGATAGAACTAATAATAAAGTACCACTCATTCCCCCTTGCCTGTGACGAAGGAAACGGAGGCGGAAGCCCGCCGACGTTCGGGGCAGGGGGATAGGGGGTGAGGGCCAGGAATCGCGGAGCAGACAGTGGGTCTAGAGGAAGGGAAAAGTAAATCAGCGGATGAGGCTAAGTTCAGCGCTCACCCGCTCAACAATACCTACTTGTAGCTGACGATCAGCACCGGACGATAGGCAGCCGTGACATGCTCACCGCCCGCCAGCAGCAGATAATCGCTGAAGCCGTTGCGGTTGCTGGTGTTCTGGAAACGCAGCTTGAACTGCGTGGTTCCAGTCTTGTTGATCAAGGCCAGGCCGCTGCTCGTCAGATTGCCACTGACACGCGTGCCGGCAGCGCCGGCTCCGGTTGGCGCGGTGAAAATCACGGCCTCGCTCAGCGACACGGCGGCCTCGAAGTCGCTGGCGGCGACGGCGCAGCTCGTGCCCAGGCAGCCCTGCTTGATATCGCCGACGAGGTAGCCCATGCCGACCCATGGATTGCCGAGCGTGCCCTGCGTGTACGAGAGCCGGATCTCAGCGCCGAGAATTGTTGCGCCGTCGGGAATCGACGCGGTGTTGAATGAGAGCACACCACGGATCGGCGCGTCGGCGTTGTCGCCGGCGTACACGTCGCTGCTGACCGCGTAGCCGCCGGTGGTGCTCGTCGGCGTATTGGCTGCCGCATAACCATCCTCTGCACCCGTCGACGTAAAGGTGACGCTGGTCTCGGGATGGTTGATCGTGTAGGTATGCGACTGCACCGCCGAGGCGTTGGTGGCCAGATCGACGCCATAAGCTTTAAGCGTGGTCGTCGTGGTGAACAACAGCCGACCGTTGTTAGTAAAGCTGCTGCGCGTAGCGCTCGTGCGTGGATCGGAGCCGTCGGTGGTGTAGTAGATCGAGCCGGACTCGTTCAGCGACAGCCCGACCGAGACCTGCGCATCGAAGCTGCCGCCAACAGGACTCACCGTCAGCACTGGCGCGGTCGTATCACCCGGATCGCTGGGAGGCGGAGGAGTGCTGCCTGAGCCCGCGCTGAAAAAGCGCCAGATCTCCTGGCTGGCGTTCGGGCCTTTGGGCGCGGTGTACGATCCCGCCGTCGAGCCGCCCGACCAGGCGTGGCCCATCGTGTTGACCGTCCACTTTTCAAGCAACGGCGTGCCTACCGCGTCGTTGTAGATCGAGCGGGTATAGCTGAAGCCGTTGGTCACGGTGCCGTTGATGGTGCTGTCGGCGGTGGCATTGACCGAGTTATTGTCGCTGTTGTCGTCCACGTAATCGTTGGTCTGGGCCCACTGCGTGATGATCTGATCGCCATTCACGGGATAAACCGTGTAATCGCTGGTGCCGTGAAACACGATCGCGCGTACCCGGCGTTTGGCGCTGCCCATCGCCTGATAGGCGGCCAGGCCCTGCTGATTCGGATCGGGCCCGCCCTGGCTCATCGCAGTCCAGCCCGCCGACTGTGAGGTCGCCGCTTTGTACTCAAGGCCGGAGCCCACGCCGATCGCCGAGAAGAGATCGGGATAGGTCGCGCCCATGATCACGGCCATCGCGCCGCCCGCCGACAGCCCCGCGACATACATGCGCTGCCCGTCGATATTGTGCGTGCCGCGCAGCTTGTTGACGATCGCCGCCAGGATCGCGGGCTCGCCCGCGCCGCGCGACTGGTGCGCCGACTCGAACCACTTCCAGCATTTGTTTTGATCGGCGTTGGATGGCTGCTCAGGATAGACCACGAGAAAGGTATTGCTTTCGGCCACCGAATTCATGCCGGTCCCGGCGGCGAAATCGTCGGGGCTTTGCGTACAGCCGTGGAGCATCATCACCAGCGGCACTGCGCTGCTGCCCGTGTAGCCGGCTGGCACCCAGAGCTTGTAGTTGCGTGAGCCGTACGAGGTCGAGACGCTGCCGGTCACCCAGCTACCAGCCCGTGTGACCTGCGGATGCGAGACGAGAGTGAGCGCGAAAATGAGCGGCAGAGCCCAGCGGAGTCGCCTCATCGTGTTCCTCCTTGAACATATACCAGAAACGCGGTGTGAGGAGGGCGTGCGTCGTGTCCGATCGCGATCTACTTAACCCATACCGCAGTTACAAAAAAGTTACAGAAAGGTTAAGATATGGCGCGACAAAAAAGCGGCCACCCAAAACACTCCCGACTCCGCGCGGGAGCGAGAACAATCGATGATCGCTGGGGTGCTAGTGGGATGCAATCGGCAGATAGGCTTGCGGCGGCGCGTCCGGATTGGGCAGCACGTCCACATAGCCGGTCATCCAGGGATGAATCGC
>JAFAYS010000725.1 GCA_019240175.1 Chloroflexota bacterium
GATGAGCGGCGTATTGCCGACGGCGGAATGAGTACCAAGATGTACTCAAAGTCCTGAGTAATTCCTGTGATAAACCAGCGACGTCTGCATTTATGAGGATAAGAGTCGTTATTTTCGGACATGCAGCCCACACAGACTTACGAGGGAGCAGGCAGAATGATGCAAGTCGAAAGAATTCGGGTGCGACCGGAGCCGTTCTCGCCAATCCACGCTGAACGTATGGCCCTCTGGCGGCAGCGCATCTGGGATGCGGTACAGACCGCGCGCACCCATGCTGAGTTTCATATGGCCGGAGCCAGGCAGGGCAACCACGATAGCGGGCACCTTTCGACTCTCGGCTGGCGCGCCTTTCACGACGGCCAGCAGCGCCAGGCTCACGACTACTTCCGAGCAGCGCTCCACTACGATCCCTACTCGATCAGCGCCTGGTTTGGTCTGAGCCGCACCGCACGCACGCGTCAGATGCGCCGCGCCTATCTCCAGACGGCGATCGATCTTCAGCATCTGGTTAGCGATCTCAGCCGACAAAACGACCTGTAAAAGTATTCCGCCTCCGCACAGCGATGTGCGAGGCTGCTAGCTCCTGTGCTCGCGCTGGCCGATCCCCTCGATGCCCAGCACGGGCTGGATTTCTCCTGTTCGGCGAAAGCCAAACCACTCATACAGCCGCTGTGCCTGGACGTTATAGTCCTGGGTGTTAAGCGTCAATAGATCGATGCGCCGATGATGACAAAAGCGCACGACATCCGCCAGCAGTCGCACGCCGATCGCGGAGCCTTGAAACGCCGGTGAGACCGCGATGCGTACCAGATGCGCGTGCAGTCCGGCCTGGTGGATCGTCACGTAGGTGTAGCCGATCACCTCGCCGCTAAACTCGGCGACCGCAAAGTATGGCGCGGTGATCAAAGCCGGGCCCAAAATCTCCTCACCTTTACCCCACGGCGTTGGAAAGCAGAGCGCGTCCAGACGCAGCACCGCCTGCAAATCTTCCGCGCGCGCCTGCCGCACAATCACCACCTGGTTGCCGGACGACGGCACATCCATACCGACTTTTTCATAGGTTACAACATCCATCACTCGCTGGTAGCCAAGCTTTTCGAGCGGCCCGCGCAGCCAGGGAGCGCTCCACTCGTCGAGCGTGATGTACAGCGACGCGACGGCGCGCGCTGATAGCAGACCATGCAACTGGCCGATCAGCAGCGGCAGCGCAGTGCTCGCCTCCACGCGGCTATCGACAAGGATCGCGCGCAGCCAGGCGTTGGGCGGCATACGCCAGCCGGCCTGCGCCACCGCAACGATTCGCCCATCGTACTCCAGCACAGCCGTTGGCTCGTGCGGCATCAGATCGACAATATCCTCGGTGGAGCTTGTGAGATAGCGGCGGAACGCATGGTAGCCAAGCGATGCAATAACATTTGCATCATGAGGTGCCGCAGGACGCGCCAGGGCATTACGGCGATCGAATGGTCGGCGAAATAATGGCATACCAATCAGGAATCTTTCTCCTTGTGCTATGTATGATACCATGATGCCGAAGTGCGGGAAGGAAGGCGTGATGCTGCTTGAGGCGGAGCAAATCGTTAAGGCGTATGGGAAAGAGCCGGTGCTGCGCAGCGTAAGCTTTGGCGCGGAGGCCGGCGAGATCGTGTGTTTGCTGGGGCCGAGCGGCTGCGGCAAGTCGACGCTGCTACGTGTGATCGCGGGGCTGGAAGAAGACTACAGCGGTACTGTGCGCTTTGGGGGCCGCGCGATCGATCGGGTGCCGGTGCATGAGCGCAATTTTGGGCTGATGTTCCAGGACTTTGCGCTGCTGCCGCATCGGCGGGTGGGCGAGAACATTGCTTTTGGTTTGCGCATGCAGCGCCTACCGCGTCCCGAGATCCAGCGGCGCGTCGACCAGATGCTGAGTCTGGTTGGGCTGCCGGGCTACGCGCAGCGCACGATCTTTGAGCTTTCCGGCGGCGAGCGACAGCGAGTGGCACTGGCACGTTCGCTAGCGCCTCAGCCACGCCTGCTGATGCTGGACGAGCCATTGGGTGCGCTGGATCGCACGTTGCGTGAGCGGCTGACCGGCGAACTGCGCTCGATCATCAAAGCGGTTGGGCTGACCAGCATCTATGTCACCCACGATCAGGTCGAGGCCTTTGCGGTCGCAGACCGGATTGTGTTGATGGATCGTGGACAAATTGTGCAAAGTGGCACGCCGATCGAGGTGTATTGCCGCCCAGCCAATCGCTTTGCCGCGCAATTCCTAGGCCTGAACAATTTACTGCCTGGTCGGCAGATCGAGGAGCACAGCGGGCGGCGCGGCGTCGTGATGCAAACCGCGATCGGGCCGCTGGTGGTGGATCAGGCACCAGAAGAGGCCGCGCAGCTCGTGTTGATCCGACCTGAGGCTGCCGAACAACCAACGCCGAATTCGATCAATCTGATCGAGGGCACTGTGACGCGCGCGACGTTTCGCGGCGGCAACCAGCGGCTGCTGCTACGACATAGCAGCGGCTCCGAGCTTGAGCTAGATGTCGAGGCGGGTACGTTTGCTGAGGGACAATCGGTGCGGTTAGCGCTGCGGCCCAATGCGATCACGACGATCGCGGATGCAGAAGAGGTTGTGCAGAACGATTGAATCCGGAGCGTATGCAATACGCCCTCACGAGGATCTACGACGCGCCTGGGGTTTGTGGTGACTCACCTGTGGGCTCGATGGATGTAGGCTGAGGTTGATCGATGTCCAC
>JAFAYS010000925.1 GCA_019240175.1 Chloroflexota bacterium
CACGGCGATCCGCGCGCGATTTTCGTTGCGCGCCAACACCTCGACACGATCGGCGCGTGGCATCAGCCGGTGAAGCTGCTCAACATCCAACAATACAGCGCGCACACGCTCGGCGGGCAGGTCCATGCTTCGCTTACGTTCAACAGTGATCATCCTGCGCCCCCATCTTTATTATCTTGCGTAGTATCACCTGGTGGGTTGCCTCAGCAATTCCCGGCGCTCCATTTCTGGAGATTGTAGCCGATCTCTCTCGCGTCAAGACAGCACTATTTTTCGGCAACATGCACCGCGACCGCGCCCATGCCCAGCAGCTGATAGCGCACGCGCCGCCAGCCCGCCGCCTTGAGCAGATCGCACAGATGCTCCGGTGGCGGGAAGCGCTCCGCCGACTGCGGCAGATAGGTGTAGGCCTCGCCGTTGCCGCCGACCAGTGTGCCGATCAGCGGCACGATGCGGTTGAAATACAGCTGATGGCCCCAGCGCACCAGCGGATTGCGCGGTCGCGCGACTTCCAGGCAGACCATCCGCCCGCCGGGCTTGGTCACACGGTGCATCTCACGCAGCGCGCCCATCAGATCCGCCACGTTGCGCATACCGAAGCCGGTTGTGATCGCGTCGAACGAGTTGTCGGGAAAGGGCAGGCACATCGCGTCGCCGCCGACATACGCGCCGCGACCGTCCACCGCATCGACTTTGCTCTCGCCGGCTTGCATCATCGGCAGACAAAAATCGGTGCCGATCACCAGCGCGTCGGGCATCGCGCCATGCAGGATCGGTAGAAAATCACCGGTGCCGGTCGCCACGTCCAGCGCGCGCCGCTCGCCCAGCCAGTGCTGCGATGTCACCTGCGCCACGGCGAAGCGCCGCCAGCCCTGATCCAGGCCAAAGGTCATCAGGCGATTCATGAAATCGTAGCGTGCCGCGATCGCCGAGAACATGCGGTTCACATAGATCGGTTTTTGATCGGGAGAAGGTAAAACAGACACATCTATCCTCGCAGAAGAAGAAACGGAGAACGGAGAACCTAGAACTAAGAACCTAGAACTAAGAGCAAAACCTAACCATTGTTAAGTTACCTATGCACCTTTGTTCCCTTGTTCCCTTGTTCCCTTGTTCCTTTGTTCTGATTATGCCATAGTCTTGGTCGCGCCGTGAGTCGTTGCAACAAAAAGTGCAGGCGATCCCACGTTTGCGCTGCGTGGTTCTGCCTGCACACTTTAAACTGTTGCCGCGCTTAGTCCAGCTCAATGCCGCTCCACTGCTGCGACTCGTCAAGCTCGCCCGCGACGCCCAGCGCCACCAACGCCCGCGCCGCAACGAAATCTACAATCTCGTCAACCGTGGTGGGACGCTGATAAAAGTTCGGCATGGGCGGCACGATGCGAATGCCGCGCTGTGAGAGCGTCAGCAGATTCTGCAAATGCACGGTCGAGAGCGGCGTTTCGCGCGGAACGATCACCAGCCGGCGGCTTTCCTTCTGGGTGACATCGGCGGCGCGCAGCAACAAATTTGTGGCAAAGCCCGCCGCCAGCGCCGCGACCGTGCCCATCGAGCAAGGAATGATCAGCATGCCCTGCACTGGATACGAGCCGCTGGCGATTGTCGCCGCTTGGTTGTTGGGATTATGCTCGGTGATCAGTCCGGTCTCTTGCCAGCGCTTGACCGCGTCGGCCCAGCTGGTGCCGGTCTCCTGCTTCCACACGATCCGCGCCGAGGGCGTGCTCACCAGCTCGATCGGCTGCTGGCGCTCTAGCAAGCGCTCGATCGCACGCCCAGCCAGCAGCGCGCCGCTCGCGCCACTCACACCGACGATCACCGGATAACGTTTTGCATTTGGCATAGTTGTCCAGCGCTAGTGTGCGGTGTCGTCTTGCTCGAAGCCGGCAATCTGCTCGGCGTCGCTGGCCGATGTGCCAGTCCAGTCATCAAGCTCAGCCTCGGATGCGTCGCGCTGCAGCGGTCGCTCTGGCTCAACCACGACCTGGCTGGGAGCGGCATCGAACGAGGAATCGTTCGGGCTCGGCGATTGAGCCGCGCGACTCCAGGCCGGCGGCGGGAAGATCCGCGCCTTGCCGGTGTATGGAGGACGTCCACCCGAGCTGCTCATCGGCCTGTTGGCGGGCTGCCGCTGCATATGCTCACGCTCGATCGCTGCTGGATTATTCACCGGCTCACTCGGCTCGTCGGGCCACTGCGCCAGCAACTGCGCCCACTCGTCGCGCAGCTCTTCACGTCGCGCGGCATAGTAGATATGATCAACGCCTTCCTCATCGCGATACACCAGATCGACCTGCGAGCGCATCGGGCGCATATAGCCGAGATTGCCCCACCAGCGCACGCCGCTTTCGTCGAGCTGCTTGTCGAGCTGATGCATACGCGCCGCATACTCGCGCACCGAGCCTTCCTTCAGCTCTTCGGCGCGCCAGGGAGCGCTGATCTCGCCGTTGCGCAGATCGCGGAACGAGATCCGGCGAATGCCATCGGCGTCACTCGCATCGTTGACGACCTCAATACCGGTGCGTGGACGCTGCACATGAATAAAGCGCAGCCAGGCATCCGACAGCTTCTCGCGCGGCACCTGCGGATATTGTTCGTAGCCCTCGCTGTTGGCGTGCTTCATGGCAATGTCGAAGAGCGGCTGCGACGAGCTGGAGCGCGTGATCGCCCAAATGCCGCCACGCCCACGCCAGCGCCACTTACGATCGCCAAAGGAGCGATCCGGCGCGCTCGGCGTGAGAATTGGACGCTCCAAAGGCTCATGGCGCACGGGCGGAGGAGTGCGCTCGCGCTCTTCAAAACTGGGGCGTGCGTCGCGACCATTCAGCGGACGCGGCTTCTCGCTCAGCGTCGGTAGCTCGGGCTCGGCGGTTTCAGCCTCCGGCGAGCGCAGATCGCCCAGCAGCACATTCCAGGCTTCGCTCAAGCCCCAGTCGCTGACGCCATAGAAGATATGATCGATCACGCCGTTGGCATCACGATGCACCAGATCGAACTTGGTCCGACCGCCCTGCTGGTACGCGCGCAGCAGGCCCAGCCGCCCAGCCCAGCGCACCTGCGAGTAGATATCCATGCGGCCTTCGCGCAGATCTTCATGCCGGGCGATCGCGTACTGCCACAGGCCCTGCGCTCGATCTCGCGAAACACCAGGCGTAGTGCGCAGATCGCGGATCTCATAGAGCCACTCGCCGTTGCGGCGCTGGTCATCCACAATCTCAACGCCCGAACGTGGCAGCTCAAGATCTTGCCCGTTGTCCAGCGGCGATGTTGCGCCGCCAGCCAGCGCCCGCCGCGCCAGCTGCACGATCTCGCCGCGTGTGGCCGGGACGGTCTCCGCGCCGCGCCGGACGTAGAGCGCACCTTCACGAGTGACATACGGCGGCAGTTGCGAGGCGCTCACCTCGACACGGATCACATCATGGCCTTCGTAGCGCAGCAGCTCAAGCGAAAGCATCGGCACCGGCTCGATGTTTTGCTCAACCGCCCCGCGAAGATTCGCCGCTACCTGCTCTGGTCGGGCCACGCCCTGCACCGCACCGGGCGACTGCTCCATCGCGCCGATCACCAGCGTACCGCCGCCGGTATTGCTGAGTGCAGCAATATCACGGATCAGCAGATCCAGGCTATCGGTCACGCTGCGCAAAATCTGGCGCTCAGTTGACTGGCCGAAGCGCAGCTGATCGATCTCCCACTGCTTCTGGTCGCGCTTGGGCACGCGCAGATGATCCAAGTTTTGCGATTGCAGCAGTTCGCGCAGCGCCGCAAAGGTCGGCTCCTCCAGCAGCGCCTCGAAATAGCGATCGCCAATGCCGTGCTTATGCGTCGCATCGGTGCCGCTGGGCGCGCGTCGCACGCGGTGAGCGTCCGAGCCCTGAACGCAAAACATAGGG
>JAFAYS010000967.1 GCA_019240175.1 Chloroflexota bacterium
AATTAGTAAAATGCAGGTTTACAAAAAATATCACATGTATATCAACAAATAGTTAAATTCTCGTCAGCGATTGCTTAAGCTTGCAGCCCGCTAGAGCCCTGGTAGCACGAGTACTGGTTTTTGCTCAGTACCACAGTCAGCGATCAGCACGTGATAGCGCAGTGTCGCTGCGCTTTCTCTTACGCAGAAGTAGCATCGCCAATCCTGCGCCGAGCCGCTGCTTCATGACCCTTGACCTCGGGTTGTACCAAGCTCTGGAACTGTACAAAGGAAGCATCGCATGTTCTCATCACGACCGCTTCGACCGTGTCTTCCGCGCCGGGTTCTGCTGCTGCTGGTTTGTCTGATCCTTGGAACCGCAGTGCCCAAAGCCACACAGGCGACCGCGCCCTTTACCCCTGCGCCCTGTCCAATCGCCGCGCCCGAGGGCACGCGCATGGACTGTGGGGTGCTGACAGTTCCCGAGTCACGCAGTAACTTCACAGGCACAACGATTCGCCTGCCCGTGGCAATCCTACGCTCGCCGAATCTGCACAAAGCGTCAGATCCGGTGGTGTTTTTGCAGGGCGGTCCCGGCGCGGCCACGCTTACGCTCGCGCCGATCCTGGTCAGCGCCTACCGTCCGATCCTGGCTGAGCGCGACATTGTTCTGATGGATCAGCGCGGCACGGGCTTTGCCGCGCCACGTCTGGACTGTCCAGGCATCTCGTCAAGCTCCCTGCGATCTCGCCTGCAATCCCAGCTGCGCGCGTCGGATCAGTCCGAGACGCTCCAATGGCAGGCGAATCAGCTGGCGCAGTGCGGCCGGTCGCTGCGGGCCGACGATATCGATCTGCGGGCCTATAACTCGGCGGAGAGCGCGGCGGACTATGAAGATCTGCGGCTGGCGCTGGGCTACGGGCCGTGGAATGTGATCGGCGGATCGTACGGCACGCATCTCGCGCTGAGCATGGTGCGCTTTCGTCCGGCCACGCTGCGCAGCGTCGTGCTCGACTCGCTTGACCCGTTTCAGGCCAACTTCCAGGTCGATGTCTTCAGCTCGTATAATCGCACGCTCACGCTGCTGGCCGCCGAGTGTGCTGCCGAGCCAGCCTGCAAGCGCGCCTATCCCGATCTGCTGGGCACCTTCGACAAGCTGTATGCGCAGCTGAACAGCAGCCCGGCGCAGGTGCCGGTACTTGATCCGCAGACCGGACGCACAACCGCCTATCTGCCGTTGAGCGGCGTGACCTTTTCCAACCTGATCTTCCAGCTGTTTTACGCGACGGAAGTGATCCCGATGCTGCCGCTGCTGATCGGCGAGACCGCACAGGGCAACTACCTGCCGCTGGGCTCCCTGCTGGGCACGCTGCTCACCGCACAGCCCACGCAGACCGCCGGAGCAGCCGAGGCGGTTGGGATGCTGACGGCGGTGCAGTGCAACGAAGATGTGACCTTTGCCACGCGCAAGGATTTTATTGCGGCGCGGCATCAACATCCACGGGCGCGATCGCTGTCATTCATGCTCTTCTTCAACGAGAAGATCCTGGAGGGCTGCGCAGGCTTTGGCCTGAACAATCCCGATCCGCTGGAGAATCAGGCGGTCCACAGCGATCGTCCGATCCTGATCCTCAGCGGCACCAACGATCCGATCACGCCGCCGGAATATGCTGCGACCGGCGCGGCGACGCTGTCCAACAGCTTCACGATCACCTATCCGCGTGGCGGTCATGCGCCGAGCTTCAGCAGTCTGTGCCTAGCAGCGGCGGTCGCAACCTTCCTCAACACGCCGGAGCAGCGCCCGGATACGGCATGTATTGCGCAAGAAGCACCCCGATCGTTCCTTACACCGTCAACAACCAGTCCGCAGCGTTTCAAGCGCGTGCTGAGCCACTTTTCGCGCGCGCTGCCGGTCCATTTCCGCTAGCGCTCAAAAGCTGATACGCCACGCGTGGATCGCTCGACAGCCTGAACTCATGCGCTGATCGCAACGATCCACACGTGGCTGATCTTTGTCTCGCCGCGGCTTTTGTCAGCTGGTAAAAACCCTGGGTATGCAGCCTGCTACAGTGTTCGCCTGAACCAAGAATTCGTTCTCCAACCACGAGGTGTATTGTGTCACAGCGAGCAAAGGAGCAGGAACAATTGGAGGTACTCCGAGCCTCCGCGTCGGCCACGTCACGCATGAGCTTTGCACGCCGCACCGTGATCGCCGTCGGCATCGTCGCGCTGGCACTGGCGCTGGCGAGCATCTGGTGGTATGCCTCCGAGGTACTACTGCTAGCCTTTGCGGGCGTGCTGCTGGCGGTCGGGCTGCGCGGTCTCAGCGATTGGGTCCATCGGCGCACCGGCCTGGCGCGCGGCTGGTCGCTGGCACTGGTGTCGATCGCAATTGTGGCGCTGATCGGATTAGCTGTGGCACTATTTGCCGCGAGTCTGGCCCAACAAGTCAGCCAGCTGGCCGAGCAACTGCCACAAATTCTGGATCAGCTACGCCAGCGCGCTCAAGAGCTGCCGGGCGGCCAACAGTTGACGCAACAGATCAGCGGCGGCGGGCAGGGCGGAGGTCAAGGCGTTTTTCAGGCGATCGGCACGTTTTTCTCGACATCGCTGGGAGCGCTGGCCAACGTGGCGATTATTTTGTTTCTCGGCGTGTATTTCG
>JAFAYS010001065.1 GCA_019240175.1 Chloroflexota bacterium
AGGAGCGCTGGAGTCGCTCGGCGCGGAGGTTACACGCTATCACTGCAGCTTAGACGACCCCGCGCAGATCGCAGCATACATCGGGGAGACGCTGGCGCGCACAGGCACGATCCACGGTGTGATCTACACCGTCGGCGGTGCCGGGCCGCAGATTTTCGCGCCGGTACAAGATCTTAGCTCAGAAGAATGTCGTCAAATCGTCGCCACCAGCACGCAGGGACTTCAGGCGCTCGATCAGGCGCTCCACAACGTCAGTCTTGACTTCGGGCTGATTGTCTCGTCGCTGGCAACGGTGCTGGGCGGGCGCGGGTATGCCGCCTACGCCGCCGCGCACCTGACGCTGGATGCGCTCGCGCAAGAGATCGCGCAGACGCAGCCGGGGCGCTGGCTCAGCGTGGGCTGGGACGCCTGGGCTATTCCAGAAGATACCACGCGGCTGTCGTCGGTCAGCGCCGATCACAACCAGTTCACGCTCACCGCCGATGAAGGATTGGTCGTATTTCGACGCGCCCTTAGCGCACGTATGGCGCAGCGGCTGGTTGTTTCTACCGGCGATCTCGCAAACCGCATCGCGCAGGATGCCGAGCGTATTTCCGTTTTACGAGCGCAGCTTCAGCCGGGATCGAGCGGCGAGTCAAGGGTGCTGCACCCGCGACCGCAGCTTCAAACCGAATACGCTGCGCCACGCAACGAGATCGAGCAGGCCCTGGCCGAGATCTGGCAGCGCGCGCTGGGCTTTGAGCAGATCGGTATTCATGACAACTTCTTCGAGCTCGGCGGCGACTCCTTTATCGCGATCCAGGTCATGGCAGGGCTCAAAAAGCAGCTCAACGTCGAGCTTTCTGCTGTCAAGCTGTACCAAACGTTGACCATCAAGGCGCTGGCCGAAGTGCTGAGCCAGGACGAAGCGGCACAGCAGCAGAAGCGCAACGAGAAGCTTGACGACTTGCGGCAGCAAATGAGCCAGCGGCGGCAGTATCAGCAGCAGCGCCGTGCCCGCCGGTAGTGGGCGATGAAGTGGAAATTCTATAGATAGGCAGGGTGGCTAGATGCGATTGCTACGAAGAATCTTCACCGGTCTGCTGGTGCTGCTTGTCGTCGCCGTGATCATCGTCTTGGCTGGCGGTACATGGTTTGTGCGCCGGCCCTGGCCGCAAGTAGATGGTACGGTAACCATGGCCGGCTTGCAGCAGCCGGTCGAGATCATCCGTGATCGCTGGGGTATTCCACATATCTACGCGCAGAACGAGGCGGATCTCTTCTTTGCGCAGGGCTACGTCCATGCCCAGGACCGGCTGTGGCAAATGGATTTTCAGCGCCGCCTGGGTCATGGTACGCTGAGCGCCGTGATCGGGCCTGCGACACTCCCAATCGACCGCTACATGCGCACCATGGGCCTCCGCGTTGCCGCCGAGCGCGAGCTTGCCATGCTCGACGCTGAGACGCGAACGGTGCTTGATAACTATGCGGCAGGTGTCACCGCCTATATCACGAGTCACCAGAATCGTCTGTCGGTTGAGTTTCAAGCGCTAGGCTTCACGCCCGATCCCTGGACACCGCTTGATACGCTGGTCTGGGGCAAAGTCATGGCCGCCAACTTATCGTGGAATCATGTACTGGAGCCTATTCGTGCCGATCTTCTAACCAAGCTGGGCCAGCCTGCGGCGCAGCAGCTGATGCCACCCTATGCCAACGGCCTGCCCATCGCGGTGCCGGATGGTATCGGCGAGTACACGTGGTCGCAGCAGGCCAGCACGCCCCTGCCCGACAACATCGCCGCGCTGCTTAATCGCCACCATATCAGCCAGGGCAGCAACAGCTGGGTGCTTGACGGCAGCCGCACGGCGAGCGGCAAACCGCTGCTCGCCAACGATACCCACCTGGGATTAGGCATGCCCTCGTCCTGGTACCAGAACGGCCTACATGGCGGTCGCTTCGATACCGTTGGCTTTACCTTTCCCGGCGTGCCTGCGGTCATCATCGGTCACAATCAGCGCATCGCCTGGGGCGTCACCGATCTGCCCTCGGATGTGCAAGACTTGTACATCGAGAAGCTGAACGATCGCGAGCATCCGACGCAGTACGAGTATATGGGCGCGTGGCAGGATCTAGAGCTGCGGCAGGAGGTTATCGAAGTTCAGGGGACCAAGCCGATCACCTTGGAGGTAGGCATCACGCGCCACGGGCCGATCGTCAACGAGATTGTGCCGGGCATGGACGAGAACGAGCCGATTGCCCTGCGCTGGGCTAACCTTGACGGAGCCAATCTGATGCGCGGCGTGCTTCAGATCAATCTCGCGACCAACTGGGACCAGTTCCGCGCGGCGTTGCAGTTCTGGGACTCGCCGACGCAACACTTTGTCTATGCCGATATCGACGGCAACATTGGCTACCAGACCGCCGGCGATTTGCCACTGCGCAAACCCGGCCACCAGGGCCTCTTCCCCGTGCCTGGCTGGACCGATGCGTACGAGTGGGATGGCATGATCGAGGGCGAGCAGCTCTACAGTGTCTTCAATCCGCCGGATAAATTCTTTGCCACCGCCAACGATGCGGTAGTTCCGAACAGCTACCAGTATCATCAGGCCTATGGCTACGAGTGGACCGATCCATATCGGATCAAGCGCATCAAGGAGCAGCTAGCCGCCACATCCGATGCCACAGTTGAGAGCACGCGCGCGCTACAGGCGGACTCGTTCTCGCAGCCTGCCGAGCTGCTGCGGCCCTACTTGTTGAGCATCACGCCCCAAAACGATCTGGAGCGCCAGGCGCTAGAGCAGGTCAAAAACTGGGATCTGCGCTTCGAAACCGATCGGGTTGGCGCGACGATCTTCCAGGTCTGGAGCTGGTTTCTGGTCGAGAATACGCTGCGCGATGAGCTAGGCGAAAAAACGCTGATCAGCTATCGCGGCTACGGCTGGCTCT
>JAFAYS010001179.1 GCA_019240175.1 Chloroflexota bacterium
AACTTGGCGACCGCCGCCTCAGACGATAGCGGTCGCAGTGCCAGGCCGGGCAGCTCAAGCGCCTGAGCAGGCGCGTTCTGCATGGCGAATAACACCTGCACCAGCGGCTGCCGGCTCAGATCGCGGACGGGATGAAGCGCGTCGATCAGCTGCTCAAAGGGCAAATCTTGATGCGTGTAGGCGTCCAGCGTCATGGTGCGCACGCGGCCCAGCAGCTCACCGAACGTCGGATTGTCGCTCAGGTCACTGTGCAAGGCCAGCGTGTTGACGAAGAAGCCGATCAAGTCTTCCAGCGCTTTGTGTGTGCGCCCCGCGATCGGCGTGCCCACCACGATCTGCTGCTGCCCGGTGTGACGCGCCAGCAGAATCTGCAAGGCCGCCAGCAGCGTCATAAACAGCGTCGCGTGATAGTGCTGGCTGAGGCGTTTGAGCTGGTCGGTGAGTTCCGCGTCGAGCAGCGTGGTGACGGTTCCGCCCGCGAAGCTCTGCACCGCAGGCCGTGGCCGATCGATCGGCAGATCCAGGAACATCGGCGCGTCGGCGAGCTGCTGCCGCCAATAGTCAAGCAGTCGCTCCAGATATCCGCCACTGATCTCAGGGCTGAGTCGTCGGCGCTGCCAGATCGCAAAGTCGGCGTACTGGATCGTCAGCGGCGGCAAGGCTGTGGCAGCACCGTCCGCGAGGTAGAGCGTGGTCAGCTCGCGAATGAAGATGCCCATCGACCAGCCGTCGGAGATGATGTGATGCATCGTGATCAGCAGCGCGTGCTCCGTGGACGCGAGCCGCAGCAGCACGATCCGTAGCAGCGGCCCATGCGCCAGATCGAACGGCTGCTGCGCCTCGGCCAGCGCGAGGCGCTGAACCTCGGCGAACTGCTGCTCGGGCGACAGTGGTTGCAGATCATGCAGGGGAATGCTCAGCGGCTCCGGCGCGGCGATCTGCTGGCTGGGCTGCTCGTCGTTGGTGCCGGCTGCGTGGGTGAAGGTCGTGCGCAGGATCTCGTGACGGGCGACCAGGGCTGTAAAGCTGCGCTCCAGCCGCGCGACATCCAGCGGCCCGCTCAGCGTGATCGCGTCGTGGATGTTGTAGGCCGGGCTGTTGGGCTGGAGCTGATCCAGAAACCAGAGCCGCTGCTGGGCAAACGAGAGCGGCAGCGCGCCGTCACGGGGCATCGGTCGCGGCCCTGACTCGTCGGTGCCGTTCCTGGGCTGGAGCGCCGCTAGAATCTCGTCTTTGCGCTCGGCAATCGCGGCGTGAATTTCCGGTGTCACCTTCGCGCCGGAGCCGCGATAGCGTAGCTTGTCGCCTTGTACGCGAACCTGTATGCCCTGACTCGCCAGCATCGCCAGGAACTCGGCGACGGTCATGTCTCCCATCATTCTTCCTTTATCGTGCGTTCAGTCGTTGATTGACAAATATTGGTGCCGTGAACAAACAGATGCGGAGTGAGCAGGGAACAAGCTGTACGTGTCGAGCTACCGATACATCCCTGTGAGACAATCAGGAATGGCGAGCTTCACCCAGGAATCCGGGAATCGTGAGCCAGGAGCAAAGCTAGCCCTTGCTCGAATCGTGAGCGCCAGGCGTAGCCGCCTGGATAGATAGCACAGTGGTTTTGCTTAGTGTAGGTAAACAGCGCGGTGTCATGAGTCTCGTAGGTATCGATGCGCAAACATGCTATTCATCCGTTCGTCTGGCGGCAGCGTACTGATCTATAAAATACAATATTGTATTAAAAACATTATAGCACGCTCATGATCTGCGCGTCCTCGAACAAAAGAACTACACGGGCGAAACATCTTCGTTTCACCCATCGCACGCTTGGTTAGACCAGCCGCTGGGCATCATTGGCGATCGTGATCTGTTGGATCTGATTGCTGCCCTCGATGATCTCCATGATCTTGGCATCGCGGAAATAGCGCTGCACCGGATAATCCGGGCTACAGCCGTTCGCGCCGTGGATTTGCACCGCGTCGATCGCGGCCTGCATAGCGTGGGTAGAAGCGAAATATTTAGCCATCCAGGTTTGGATCACGGTGTCGGGATCGGCGGTATCTTTGAGAAATCCGGCCTGGTAGCAGAGCAGCCGCGCGGCCTCATGGTTGACGCGCATGTTGGCGATCATCTGCTGGATCAGCTGGTGATCTTTGAGCGGCGCGCCAAACTGCTCGCGGCTGCGCGTGTAGGCCAGCGATGCGTCGAGACAGGCTTGCAGAATGCCGACGCTGCCCCAGGCTACGCTGTAGCGGCCAATATCCAGCGCGCTGGTCGCCACGAGCGCCAGGCCAAAGCCCAGCCCGCCGATGCGATTCGACTTGGGAACCTCGCAGTTGGTCAGTTTTAGCTCGGCCAGCTGCGACGCGCGCGTGCCAAGCATGCCACGGATCGGCGTAATCTCCAGGCCGGGCGTGTCGCGCTCGACCAGAAAGGCCACCGGCTTGTTATCGCTGGTGGCGAAGATCAGGAACAGATCCGCGATCTCGCCGTAGGTGGTCCATTTTTTGTGGCCGTTGAGAAGGTAGCTTTCGCCGCTCGCGACCGCAGTGGTTTGAATGCGGGCCGCATCGCTACCGGCTGCTGGCTCGGAAAGGCCAAATGCGCCGATCAGCTCGCCGGAGACCAGCGCCGGCAGCCAGCGCGCCTTGTGCTCGCGCGAGCCCCACTTATCGATCGTGAAGGCGACCATGCTGTGAACGGTCAGCAGGCTGCGCAGCGAGGAGCAGCCACGGCCTATTGCGCCGTGAAGCAGGCCAAGCGTGATAAAATCGCTGCCGGTGCCGCCGCGCTCAGCCGGAACCACCGCGCCGAGATAGCCGTGACGAGCCATCTGCGCGATAATCTCGGGCGGCGTGTGCTCGGCCTGATCCCAGGCGTCGGCGTGGGGCAGCACATGCTGGTCGACAAAGGCGGTGTATCCGGCGAGGGCTTCCTGCTGCTGGGGAGTGAGTTTGATCTGCATACGATCCTTCAATCGGTGTCTGATGCGGTTGCCGATTGTACCATGGTAGCAGATCACGGGCGGCGCTGGTGTTGGCCTCAGGTGCTGTGCTGCCCACGCCAATCGGCCCGACGATTCTACGAAAGGAACGATCCATGAGTGATGAGCCACAAGAAATGACGAAGGCGGCGCTGCTGGTGGCGATCGAGCGGAGCTGGAGCCGCTTCGACGCGGCGCTGGCGCGTTTGAGTGAGGAGCAGCTGCTCACGCCGACCGATGATCAGGGCTGGACGGTGAAAGATCATCTGGTGCATATCAGCGTGTGGGAGCGCTCGATGGTCTTTTTCTTACAGGGCAAGCCACGCCATGAGGCGCTGGGCGTGGCTCAGGAGTTGTACTTGCACGGCGACGACGATGCGATCAATGCTGTGATCGTAGGGCAGCGCAAAGATCTGCCGCTGAGCGAGGTTCTAGCTGGTCTGCGCGCTACCCATCGCGAGCTGCTGGCCTTGGTGGAGCCGCTCACCGACGCCGATCTTCAGCAGACCTATCGCTTCTATCAGCCCGACGAGCCCGGCGATCGCTACTACTGGGACGAGGAGCCGGACGGCCCACCGGCGATCGCGCTGGTCTACGGCAACGCGGCGCAGCATGTCGCCGATCATACCGCGTGGATCGAAACGCTGGTCGGCGAAGCTAGCGCGTAGGCAGCGGCAGCAGCGAGGATTTTTGGCGGCGCGAGTCGTGGTTTATTGACAACATGAGTCATCCCGAATTTAGGGGGTGGCTCAT
>JAFAYS010000132.1 GCA_019240175.1 Chloroflexota bacterium
GCCGGATTCTGCCGCCGCTGATCGCGCAGTTCACGACGCTGGTCAAAGACACGTCGCTCGGCTCGATCATCGGCTTTGTGGAGCTACAGCGCGCCGCGATCATTATCTATCAGCGACCGGGCTATAACGTCATGGCGGTGCTATATGTCGCGGCGCTGATCTATTTTGTGATTAACTATCTGCTCGGCAAGGCCAGCATCGCGATTCAGCAGCGCAGCGGTGGACTGCCGCCACAGATCGACATGGGCTAAACCAAAGGCGCGCACTCGGCGCGCCTCCTGGTCATTGCTCGACAATCGCGTCGGCTGCGTTTGGTTTTGGCGGAGATGGTTGATCGGCGTTCGGCGTTGCAGCCGGGCGCTTTTTCTTTTCGGTCTGCTCGTTGACGTTGAAGCGCGTCATCGCCAGCGTCAGGCCGTCGGTCAAAAACGTCTCGACGGCATCGGCCACACGGCCATATAGCGCCGGCAGCTTTTCGGACTGCTCGCGGCTCCAGTTGCCCAGCACGTAATCTTTGGTATCCCAGCCCGCCGGTGGACGCCCAATCCCGACACGCAGCCGGGGAAAGTTTTGCGTTCCCAGCTGCTGAATGATCGATTTCATGCCGTTCTGGCCGCCGGCGCTGCCATTGGCGCGCAGCCGTAGCGACTCGAAGGGCATATCGAGATCGTCGTAGATCACCAGCAGCTCGGAGGCCGGATCGATCTTGTACCAGCGTACCAGCGCCGAGACCGATTGGCCGCTGTCGTTCATGAAGGTGAAGGGCTTGGCCAGCACCACACGCTGTCCGCGAATCATCCCCGTGGCGATGCGGGCCTTGTGCTGCTTTTCGTTGAAGTCCAGGCGATGCCGATCCGCCAAAAACTTGACCGACTGAAATCCAACGTTATGTCTATTTTTAGTGTACTGCTCGCCCGGATTGCCCAGACCAACAATTAAGAACATCTGAATCCTCGCTCACACTGTATCGCTGAGGATTGTAACAAAGATTCGCGTGTCAGGCTGCCGACTTCGGGCGTAGAAATGCCCGACGGGCAAACAAGGGAACCGGGTGCCCTCTGGGCGCACAAAGGAACAAATAGTCCAATTTCTTTTTGTTCTCTGTTCTTTGTTCTCCGTTTTGTTCCCTTGTTCTTTGGTTCTTTTGTTCCTTTACTGCGCCTTCCTCACTCGCGGCACGAACACAAAGATCACGATCGCCGTCAGCAGCACGAAGACCTGTCCCAACCGCACCGCCAGCGGCGCGCTGCCCAATCGCTCGGCCAGGAATCCGGCCAACAGATGACCGAACGGCATCAGGCCGACCAGTGTCAGCGTGTACAGGCTCATCACGCGGCCACGCAGCGTATCAGGCGTGGTGGTTTGGAGCAGTGTGTTGGTTGTCGCCAGCAGCGTGATCATCGACCAGCCGCCGAGCATCAGCAGCGGCAGCGCCAGCCAGAACGACGGCGCGAACGAGAAGAGCAGAAACGCGATTGGATACACGAATAGGCCGGTCATGATGCGCGATCCCGGCCGTGTGCGCTCGCCGAACGATGCCAGCGTGATCGCCGCGATCAGCGCGCCCAGACCGAAGCTCGCCGACAAAAAGCCTAGCCGTGCCTCGGCATCGCTGAGCAGCGGTAGACCCGTTACCACAAACACCTCGCGCGCAAAGACCGGCATCAGCGTGATATGGAGCGTGCCGAAAACGCTGTGTACCGTCAGCGCGCCGATTAGCACACGCTTGAGCGGATCTTGCACCACATAGCGCAGCCCGTCGATCAGATCCAGCAGCGGCGTGCGGTGGGCCGTGTTGGCGACAAACGGCGGTAGTCGCATCATAAACAGTCCGGCCAGCGCGCCCAGGAACGAGACGCCGTTGATCGTGAACGCTGTCGCCTCGCCGACCGCCGCGACCAGAATGCCCGCCACCGCAGGACCGACCACGCGCGCCGCATTGAAAATCGACGAGTTCAGCGCGATCGCGTTGCTGAGATCTTCTTTGCTGACCATCTCCGGCACAAACGATTGGCGCGCCGGCATGTCCACTGCGTTAACCACGCCCAGCAGCGTTGCCAGCACGACCACATGCCAGAACTGCACGACGCCCGCATACACTAGGCCGGCCAGAATAAACGCCAGCACCATCGAAGAAATTTGCGTCGCGATGATCACTTTGCGCTTCGAGAAACGATCGACCAGCACGCCGGCCCACAGCGACAAAAACAGCACCGGCACCGATCCCGCCGCCGCGACAATGCTCAGCTTCGAGGGCGAATCCGTGATTTGATACACCAGCCATTGCTGCGCGACCTGCTGCATCCATGTGCCGATCAGCGAGATCAGCTGACCATACCAAAAGAGTCGAAAATTGCGATGTTGTAACGCGCGAAATGTTTGTACCCGCCACGTCCGAGGCGGCTGCCCTGACTGTCCGCTGGCTGCTCGTGCCTCAGCCGTTGTTTGCTGCATCTCCACGCCTCCACTCGCGCCGTCGCCTCCACGGCCACCCATTCGCATGCCGCCCGCTCGACGCGTTTCTCACTCGATCCCGCCACCCACGCAGCGAATCTTATTCAATTACTGTATCATTATTCTACAACAGTATGCGCATATCTGCGTATAGCGATATGTCCCAATGCTGTACATCCACTTGCCTCTGCTACCCTCTCGGTCTATACTGTGCTAACAAATGACGCCCCGATCAGGGCGTCGTGTTGTGTCACTCATTCGTCATCTCTTGCGCATTGACGCCAAACATCAGCTTTTCTATACTTTCGTCCGAGGTTCTGAAGTTTGACCGCAAGCAACCTTTCACGTAAACAGACCATCTGGGCATGGGTCGCTATGGCACTGGTGCTGGACATCGCTGGGGCAAAGCACGTATACGCGCTGCCGTCGGTAGCTGCTGCTGCGCTGGCTGGCCTCGCGATCTTCTTTCTCATGCCATCGGCCCCACGTGGAGCAGTGCTTGCACCACACAGCGTGCCACAACACTGGCTGGCGCTCCTGCCGCTGGTGGGCTTTGTGCCGGCAGTGCTCGATCTCGCAGCGTTTATTCCCCAAGACGGCGGCTGGACGCCTGAGCGGCTGTTCCTGCTGATCGGCGGCGGGCTGACGCTGCTGGCGCTCAATCGATTCAGCGCCGGCTGGATCGCGGTGGCGGCGCTGGTGCTCGGCACGATCATTCGGCTGATCCACATGGAGCACCTGGCGCTCATTCCCGAAAACGGCGATATGCTGCCGCTTGTGCAGGGCGCAATCACCAATCTCTTCGCCGGTCGCAGCCCGTACACGCTCTACCAGATGCCCTGGGAGCTGCCGCTGACCTATTTTCCTGTCACCTGGCTATCATACATGCCCGCGTATCTGCTCGGGATCGATCTGCGTTGGACCAATATAGTTGCCGAGATCGGCATTGGCGTGGCGCTGGCCTGGCTGAGCGCGCAGCGCGGCGGCTGGCGGCTAACCTGGCGTCACGAGCCGACGCTGTTCCTGTGGGCCTGGCTCTTTTTGCAGCCGAGCGTGATCCACTGGGATGTCGGCAACACCGCGCCGATCACCTGGCTCCTGCTGACCGTGACGCTGGCACTGGTGCTGGCAGGCCGGCAGCGGGCAGCGGCGATCGCGCTGGGACTCACGGCCGCCGGAACACCCTTGATCACGGTCTTTGGCGTTTTTGTCGGCGCTTACTGGCTGCGACAGTACGGCTGGCAACAAACGATCCGGCTGGTGATTCTGAGTGGAGTTGTAGCGGCGGTATTAATGCTGCCGTTCCTGCTCTGGTCGCCGCGTGATTTCATTATGGGCACCTATCAATGGTTCAACACAATCGACGGCTGGCCGCGCCAGAAATGGAGCGAGACCGATCCACACATTTGGTCGGTGATCACGGGCTTTAGCGGCGAATTCTGGCTGCGTGGCACCGAGACCTGGCTCAAGCCGATCCAGGCGCTGATCGTCGGTGGGGCTGCGATAGCCTTCTGGCTGCGCGGTGCAAAAGCCGAGGCACTCACGCTGCACGCGACCGCCGCCTACCTCGGCTTTATGCTCTTCAATCCGGTGCTGTGGCCGTATCTGTACAATCCGGCGCTGGTCGTCAGCCTGGTTGGCATCGCGGCTTTCTCGGCGCTGTACGGCACTAACGAGCTGCGCGTACCGGCAGCACAATCACGCTCACAACCTACGTACTCATAACTATATGCACACTCATCACCGTATAACTCTCCTGCTGCTTGTTCTCACGCTTGGCCTGGCGCTCGTGCCGGAGTCGCAGGCCCAGATGCGGCTACGCGTCGCCAACAGCCGCTTCGATCTTCAGACCGAGCAGCTGCTGCTGACCAACGGCTATCTGGCCAATATCCTGACCACCGTCGACGGACGGCGCGTACTGCGGGCCAGCCAGCGCAACTACACCACCACCACCTGGGCGCGCGATCTCGACTATGCGATCAGCGGCTACGGCTACGTGCTGACCGACATGAGCATCTTTCGTGAAAATATCCAGGTCTTTCTCGACAAAACCGATGGCGGCGGCGTCGTGCCGGAGAATGTCGACGTCGTGCAGAACACCTTCGAGAATCGCCAGGCCTGGGATGCGATGCCCAATCTGATCAGCGCCAGCTACAGCTACGCGGCCAAAACCGGCGATCGCGCGTTTGTGGCGCAGAACATCGCCACGCTGGAGCGCATCGCGGCCTGGATCGAGCGGCTCGACAGCAACGGCGACGGATTGCCGGATCGCGATATTTTCCCGTACGGCTACTACGATACCGTCGAGAACGGCGTGATGCATACCTACGCGCTGGCCAAGTTCTACGGCGCGTATCGCATGATGGCCGAGCTTGAGCGCTGGGTTGGTCGCGAGAGCTCACGCTACGATCGGCTGGCGGACCAGATGCGCGACGGCTTTCATCGCTCGGAGCAGGCCGGCGGCTACTGGCGTGCAAACCAAGCCTGGCCGATCGCCTGGCGCAAAGCCGATGGCCGCGTTTTCTCGTTCCTGGAAACCTTCGGCG
>JAFAYS010000867.1 GCA_019240175.1 Chloroflexota bacterium
ATCGGCAGGACGCGCGTATCAGCGGTGATCGTGAGCGCCTGCAGGATTGTAGCGGCATGCAGCTCTACCAGCAGGGCGCTGAGGCCGCACACTACAGAGTCTTGGACGCCTGATCGTGCGCGAACCTTTCCTGCCCCGATCGATTCCATCATGCACACTACTCAGTGACGAAACGGCTCGACCAGCGCAGACGTGTCAGGCGTACACGTGCTCTCGGGCGACTGCCACAGGTGACTCACATCGCCAAAGTGCTCGCTGACCCACTCTTCAGAGTAGATCGTGTCAAGATAGCGTTCGCCGCGATCGGCCAGAATCAGCACGCAGGTCGCGCCGTCAGGGATCGTGGCTAGCTTCTGCTGGAACGCGGCGATCACTGCGCCGGAGGAGCCGCCCGCCAGAATCGCCTCGTGCAGCAGCAGCTGATGACAGCCGACCACGCAGTCGAGATCGGTGACATGAATGCATTCCGCCGCGATGTCGGGCTGAAAGAGCGCCGGACGCCGGGCCGCGCCGTGGCCGGGAATCAAGCGTTTCTGCGGTGCCTGCCCAAAGATCACGCTGCCGACCGCATCTACCGCCACAACCTGCGCGGGAACGCCCTGCTCGCGGAGATATTCGGCACAGCCGCGCAGCGTGCCAAACGTGCTGACCGCGCAGAAAAGATAGTCAAGCTGATTGTCCAGCTCGCTGAGAATCTCTTGCATCGTCTGATGATGCGCCTGCGGATTGAACAGATTGGCGTACTGGTTGGGACACCAGCTGTTCGGGATCGTCGCCAGCAGCTCCTGGACGCGATTGATCCGCGCCTGCAAAAACTCGCCCGTGGCCGGATCGGGCTCCATCACCATATCGACCATCGCGTGGTAGGCCTTGAGAATCGCGACGTTCTGCGCGGTGGTCTTGGGATCGACGACGCAGATAAAGGGTAGCTTCAAAAACGCGCAGACCTGGGCCAGGCCGATGCCCATGTTGCCCGAGCTGGACTCGATAATCGTCGTGCCGGGCGCGATGGTGCCGCTCTGGAGCGCATGATGCAGGATGTTGTACGCGGTGCGGTCTTTGATGCTGCCGCCGGGATTGAAGCCTTCCAGCTTGGCGAAGAGCCGAATATTACGCTCAGCCACGAGCCGGCTTAGCTCGACAAGTGGCGTATTCCCAATCGTGGTTAAGATACCGTCCTTCATAATCGCTCTTTCGCGAGTCCACCCTCAAGCGATCGAAACGCTCGGTAGCCGGGGGGTGGTATGACTAATATGCATGTTGTCTAGCGTGTTGGCTGCATTACGCGCCTCATTCAGCGCCGCCCGATCGAGCAAGTTTTTCGCGCAGCAGCAGTGCTTGCTCGCCGATCGTCGCCGCCGTGAAGACGGACGCCAGCTCCAGACGCTGCCCGAAGCGCTCCTGAATCCGGTTGATCAGCCGGATCGCGCTGATCGACGTGCCGCCCAGCTCGAAAAAGTTGCTGTCCAGCCGCACGGTCGCCAGGTCGAGCGTCTCGGCCCAGATCTGAAGCAGGCGCTGCTCGACGTCGTCGCCGGGCGCTGCCGCTTCGGCGCTTGTCGTAGCCACCAGCGACCACGGATCGGGCAGTGCGCCGCGATCGATCTTGCCGTTGCTTGAAAGCGGCAGCGCCGGCAGGAACACCACCGCGACCGGGACCATATAGGCCGGCAGCTGCTCATGCACGAACTGGCGCAACTCCTGCGCAGTGCTCGTCGCTTGCTCATGCAGCACGACATAGGCCGCCAGATATTTGCCGCCCGAGCGGTCGTCGCGCGCGGCTACCACCGCCGTCTGAACGTCTGGATGCCGACTGAGCACGATCTCGATCTCGCCCAGCTCGATGCGATAGCCCTGGATCTTGACCTGGAAATCGTCGCGGCCCCCAAACTCAATGGTACCGTCGGGCAGGTAGCGCCCGAGATCGCCCGTGCGATACAGCCGCTCGCCGGTCTGTGGATGGCGAATAAAGCTGGCGGCGGTACGCTCAGCGTTGCGCCAGTAGCCCTGCGCCAGGCCCACGCCGCCGATATACAGCGCGCCGGGCACCCCCACCGGCTGTGGCTGCATCTGCGCGTTGAGCACATACCAGCGCTGATTGCGCAGCGGCGTGCCGTAGGGAATGCTGCGCCAGGCCGGGTCGACGCGTTCAATCGGGTAGATGATCGACCAGATCGAGGCTTCGGTCGCGCCGCCCATGCTGATCACGCGCGTCTGCGGCATCTGCGCCCAAATGCGATCCGGCAGCGTGATCGGAATCCAATCACCGCTCAGCCAGATCTGACGCAGCGGCAGCGCTGCCGCGTTTGGCTGCGCTTCAAGCTCGCCGATCAGCAGCTCCATCAGCGCCGGCACCGAGTTCCACAGCGTGACGCCGTGCTCGCGCACCAGCTGTAGCCAGCGCTGCGGATCGGGCGCGGCGGTAGCTGGTGGGATCACGATCGTACCGCCAGCTGCGAGCATGCCAAAGATGTCGTACACCGACAGATCAAAGCTCAGCGACGAGAGCGCCAGCACGCGATCGTTCGCGCCGATGCCCAGCCGCTGATTGAGATCGAGGATCGTGTTGAGCGCGCCGCGATGATCGATCATCACGCCTTTGGGCTGGCCGGTCGAGCCCGAGGTGTAGATCACATACGCCAGGTCGCTCTGCTGCTGCACGGCCTCGGGCAAATCCGTCGGCGCGTCGGGCAGCTCGCCGGTATCGACGGCGATGCGCTGAATCTCGTCGGGCCAGTCGAGCCGCCGGTCGATCCAGGATTGGGTCAGGACCAGCGTGGTCTCGGTGTCGGCCAGCAGCTGGCGCAGGCGTGCTGTGGGCAGCGCCGGATCGATCGGGACGTAGGCCGCGCCCGCGTACAGGATGCTCAGCACCGCGATCACTTGCTCCCAGCCTTTTTCCATCACAATCGCGACCAGGCTGTTGGGCCGCGCGCCAAGCTGACGGAGATACGCGCTCAGCGCCCGCGATCGTCGCACGACCTCGGCGTAGCTCAAACGGCGCTCCGGCGCGATCACGCAGATCTGCTCGGGCTGATCCTCGGCCTGGAGCGTGGCCAGCTGATGCAGCAGCAGCGGACTTTGCGGCCCGTCGGTGGCGTTCACGGCGGCAAACAGGTCGAGCTGCGCCGGCGGCACCAGCACACGCTGTGTTGCTTCCCAGGCCGCAGGATCGCGCGCCAGGGTTTGCAGCAGATTGCCGTACGCCTCGAACATAGTGTCGATCAGACCCGGCGGAAACAGCGCCTCGACCGCGTCCCAGCTATACACCAGGTCGCCGTCCTCTTCAAAAATCTGATGGTCGAGCCAGACCTGCGGCGTTTGCACGCCCGAGACGATCTCAGTCACATCCAGGCCGGGCGGCAGCTGATCCGTGAGCGAGACCGGCACGTTGAGCATGCTGGCAAACACCACCGGCATCGCCGACTGCGCGCCCCAGCCCTGCGCCCGCGCGATCGCACGATTGACGACGACGCCGTTGATCGCCGCATGATCGAGATCGTTCCACAGCTGGCCTTGCAGTCGTCGCGCCCGTTCGAGGAAGCTTGCGCCGGGATCGTGCCGCACCTCAAGCAGGGAGGTTGT
>JAFAYS010000234.1 GCA_019240175.1 Chloroflexota bacterium
TGACCTTGCCACCCAGGACGGTCAAGACGCCGATAACAACAATAGCGATAAGAACAAGGATCAAGGCGTACTCGACCAGGCCCTGGCCTTCCTCACGAGCGAAGAAGTTGCGAAGCATGTGTGTCACCCCTTTGCAAGGTAGTAGTAGAACGTGTGCGTATCATAACGGAGCCGGCGCGGCATGCGAATAGCCTAACAGTCCTACTTATGGTCATGAACGGTTAGATTGTTGATGCTTACGGAAGGGCTACGTTTTGTCTCGACCGATGTTGGGCGCACAAAAACACCAGCGGGTCGCGATTGCGACCCGCTGGCGAAGACCGAAGTAAAGACGAGACCTAGGGGTTGAGGCTGGAGCTGATGGTCTCGAAGACCGAGCTGACCTTGCCGCCGAGGACCGTCAGGACGCCGATAACAACAATAGCGATAAGAACAAGGATCAAAGCGTACTCGACCAGGCCCTGGCCTTCCTCACGAGCGAAGAAGTTGCGAAGCATGTGTTTCACCTCCCTTTGTTTGATTTTTGTAGGTACCAAGTGAATGAGTGTAGTATAGAGGTGACGACATTGTGCAACAATCGACCGATAGTCATCGCGTTTGCGGGTACTGAACTACCTGCTTTATGGTTCTAAAGTAACGGATTGTGTGATCAATCGATTTAGTATTTAAGTCCTATTGAATATTTTACTTGCCCCGATCGTCGGTGTATAAACGCTATGGCTAGAGGCGATTTCATGCAAGCTAGCGGCCCGCCGGGCTGTGTGCCGCGTCATTGGAAGGATCGGCTGAACATGCTAGAATAAACGGCGGCTGATCCGCGTATACTGCGCGTCTAGGTCGCGTGTGGATCAGCCGCCATTGAGCTGCCGGGCCTCGTGAACAGCTCCAAACAAGAGTTTTGTTATGCTGAAACGTATTCACCACATCGGCATTGCCGTCCGCGATCTCGACGCCGCGATCGCACTCTACCGCGACCAGTTTGGTGTGACCGAGTGGGAGCGCATCAGTCTTCCCGAGCGCCACATGAACGTCGCCGTCTGCCGGATTGGCGATACCATGCTGGAGTTCATCACGCCCACCTCGGACGATGCCGCCTTCGCCAAATATCTCCGTGAAAAAGGCGAGGGCATGCACCATATCGCTTATGAGGTTGCCGAAGTTGAGGGCGCGCTGCGGACGGTTGAGAGCAATGGCCTACGCCTGGTCGATGAGCACGCGCGGCCCGGCATTCATGATACCTGTGTGGCATTTCTCCACCCGAAATCGACGATGGGCGTCTTGATCGAGCTGGTTGAGGTGTCGCACACGCACGAGTAGAAAGGCTGGATAGCATGTCGGAGAGCATAGAACGGTCAACGGAGATCGCGCGCAAGCCTGTGTACCGGCCTGAAGATGTACATGCGCCACAGCCCGATCCCGGTCAATTTCCCTACACACGCGGGATTTATCCCACCATGTACAGCGGTCGCCTGTGGACGATGCGCCAGTACGCAGGATTTTCCTCGGCCCGCGAGACCAACGAGCGCTTTCGATTTTTGCTGAGCCAGGGCGTGATGGGCCTGTCGACGGCCTTCGATCTGCCAACCCAGCTCGGCCTCGACTCCGACGACCCACGCGCCGAGGGCGAGGTCGGCAAGGTCGGCGTGGCGATCGACACAGTTGAGGACATGGCCCAGTTGCTCGACGGCATTCCGCTGGATCAGGTCTCGACCTCGATGACGATCAACGCGCCTGCCGCACTGCTGCTGCTGATGTATGAGCTGGTCGGCGAGCGGCAGGGCGTACCATCCAAGGCGCTGACCGGCACGATCCAGAACGATATTCTCAAAGAGTACGCCGCGCGTGGCACCTACATCTTCCCGCCGCGCCCCTCGATGCGGCTGGTCACCGATACGTTTGCCTACTGCCGCGATTACATCCCGAAGTGGAACACGATCAGCATTTCGGGCTACCATATTCGCGAGGCCGGATCGACTGCCGTGCAAGAGCTGGCTTTCACGCTGGCCAACGGTATCGCCTATGTGCAGGCCGCGCTGGACGCCGGGCTAGAGGTCGATGTGTTCGCGCCGCGGCTGTCGTTCTTCTTCAACGCGCACAGCAACTTCTTTGAAGAGATCGCCAAGTTCCGCGCGGCGCGGCGCATGTGGGCCACGATCATGCGCGATCGCTTTGGGGCCAAAGACGAGCGCTCGATGCAGCTGCGCTTCCATACGCAGACCGCCGGCTCGACGCTGACCTCGCAGCAGCCGCTGAACAACGTCGTGCGCACGACGCTTGAGGCGCTGGCGGCGGTGCTGGGCGGCACGCAGTCGCTGCATACCAATGGCTATGACGAGGCGCTCTCGCTGCCGACCGCCGAGGCCGCGACGCTGGCGCTGCGCACGCAGCAGATCATCGCTTTTGAAAGCGGCGTGCCGTCAATTGCCGATCCGTTCGGCGGCTCCTACTACATCGAGTCGCTGACCGATGGGCTAGAGGCCGAAGCAACCAAGCTGATCGCGCAGATTGACGAGCTGGGCGGCGCGGTGCGGGCGATTGAAGAGGGCGTGATCCAGGGCCAGATCGCCGACTCGGCCTGGGAAACGCAGCAGGCGATCGAGCAGAAGTCGCAGATCG
>JAFAYS010000292.1 GCA_019240175.1 Chloroflexota bacterium
AAAATATTATCCCGTGCGCGCGGGCTTTCGCTCGAAAGCCTACGTTCACGCGGTCGACGGTGTATCGTTCGCGATCGGGCCGGGCGAGACGCTGGGATTAGTCGGCGAGAGCGGCAGCGGCAAGTCCACGATTGGCCGCTGCATCCTACGCCTGGAAGAGCCGACCGCCGGACGTATCCAGTTTGGCGGACACTCGATCACCGAGCTTGGAGCGCGCGATCTGCGGGCGCTGCGACGTCACGCGCAGATCGTCTTTCAGGACCCGTACGACTCGCTCAATCCGCGCATGACGGTGGGCGAACTGGTGATGGAGCCGCTGCTGCTGCACAAGCTCTGCGATCGTCGTGAGGCCGGCAGCCGCGCCAAAGAGCTGTTTGCGCAGGTTGGCCTGAAACAGGAATTCTTCAATCGCTATCCGCATCAGCTTTCGGGCGGCCAGAACCAGCGCGTCAGCATCGCGCGGGCGCTGGCGACCGGGCCACGGCTGTTGGTGCTGGACGAGCCGACCTCGGCGCTGGATGTGTCGGTGCAGGCCAAGCTGCTGAATCTGCTGGCCCAGCTGCAAGCGGATCTCGGCCTGAGCTATCTGTTCATCTCCCACGATCTGGCGGTGGTCAACTACCTGGCGGCGCGGGTGGCGGTGCTGTATCTGGGCCAGATCGTCGAGATGGGCAGCCGCGATACGCTGTTTGCCCGGCCCGAGCATCCTTACACGCGCGCGCTGATGTCGGCGCTGCCCGGCGAGCATCTGGCGCGACGTGAGCGGATCGTGCTGGCGGGCGAGATTCCATCGGCGCTCAATCCGCCGAGCGGCTGCCGGCTGGCCTCGCGCTGTCCCTATGCTGTCGCGGCCTGCCGTGAGCTGGCGCAGCCGCTCAAACCGATCAGCAGCGGGCACCTGGTGGCCTGTCATCGTGCGCTGGCCGGCGAGCTTGATGATCCGCCGCCAGCTTCGACCATCGTTTGATGCGCTCGGCTGACGTACACAGCATACTTTTTGATGAGCTACGAGCGCGCCCCCAGCGCTTTTATAAGGAGCGAACTACATGCGAGTTGGCATTGACGTTGGTGGCACCAACACCGACGCCGTTTTGATGCAAGGCAACAGCGTACTGGCGAAGATCAAAACGCCGACCACGCCCGATGTATTTTCCGGGATTGTGACGGCGCTGCGGTTTTTGATCGAGCGCGAGCCGTCGGCCTTGGAGCGCATCAGCGCCGTGATGATCGGCACGACGCATTTCACCAACGCGATTGTGGAGCGCCGCCGCCTTCAGCCGACGGCGGTGGTGCGTGTGGGTCTGCCCGCAACCGCCGCGTTGCCGCCGATGGTCGACTGGCCCGAGGATCTTTGCGCGGCGCTGGGCGATCATCGCTTTCTGGTGCATGGCGGCCACGAGTTCGACGGACGCGAGCTGTCGCCGATCGATCCCGAGGAGATTCGCGGCGTGGCGCGCGAGATTGTCCGTCGTGAGCTGCGTGCCGTGGCAATTACGGCGGTCTTCTCGCCGGTGAACAATGCCGCGGAGCAGCAGGTGGCGGAATTGATCCGTGAGCTGCTGCCGGATGTCGCGATCAGCCTTTCGCATGAGATCGGACGCGTGAGCTTGTTGGAGCGCGAAAATGCCGCGATCCTGAACGCCTGTCTGCAAGAGCTGGCCGCCAAAACCGTCAGCGCTTTCCAGCAGTCACTGGTCGAAGTCGGCATTGCCGCGCCGCTCTACATCACGCAGAACGACGGCACGCTGATGAGCGCGGAGTATGCGGCGCGCTATCCCGTGCTCACCTTCTCGTCGGGGCCAACCAACTCGATGCGCGGCGCGGCCTTTCTCTCGGGGCTCAAAGACGCGATGGTTGTCGATATCGGCGGCACGACCACCGATGTCGGTGCGCTGATCCAGGGCTTTCCGCGCGAGGCCTCGGTGGCGGTGCGCGTCGGCGGCGTGCGGACCAACTTCCGCATGCCCGATGTGCTGTCGATCGGTTTGGGCGGCGGCAGCATCGTCAAATCCCAACCGCTCACAATCGGGCCGCAGTCGGTGGGCTACGAGCTGCATCAGAAAGCGCTGCTCTTCGGCGGCGATGTGCTGACGACGACAGATATCGCCTCCGCTGCGGGCTACTTCGATCTACGGGCGCGCAAAGGCGGACGCGCCAAGCTGGCAGCGCTGGATCCCGCCCTGGTCGCGGCGGCAGTCGATCAGATCCATGCGCTCACCGAGGACGCGATCGATCGTATGAAGCTGGTCGCCGACGATCTGCCGGTGATCCTGGTCGGCGGCGGCTCGATCCTGATCGATCGTCCGCTCAAAGGCGTCTCCGAGACGATCAAGCCCGAGCACTTCGAGGCGGCCAACGCGGTCGGCGCGGCGATCGGGCAGATCTCGGGCGAGGTCGATCGCATCTTCAGCCTGGATGAGCTGTCGCGCGATGCGGCGCTTGAGCAGGCCAAAGACGAGGCGCGGGCCAAGGCGATCGCTGCCGGAGCGCTGGCGGAGACCGTTGCGATCGTGGATATCGAAGATGTGCCGCTGGCCTATCTGCCGTCGAGCGCCACGCGGATTCGCGTCAAGGCAGTTGGCGATCTAGCGATCATCCGTGAAGGAGTTTCGTCATGAGGTTAATTACTGCGGATGATATGGAAGAGATCGCGCTGGGCGCTGCGGTGCTCGGCACGGGCGGCGGCGGCGATCCGTACATCGGCAAGCTACTGGCGATCGAGGCCCTGCGGCGTCATGGCCCGGTGCAACTGCTCGACATTGATGCGCTCGACGACGACGATCTGATCGTGCCGGCGGCGATGATGGGCGCGCCGACGGTGATGATCGAGAAGATCCCGCAGGGCGACGAGATCATTCGTGCGTTTCGTGAGATGGAAAGCTACCTGGGCCGCTCGATCACCGCGACGATGTCGATCGAGGCCGGCGGTCTGAACTCGACCACGCCCTTCAGCGTGGCGGCTGCGCTGGGCCTGCCGCTGATCGACGCCGACGGCATGGGCCGCGCGTTTCCCGAGATCCAGATGGTCACCATGTCGATCGACGATATTTCGGCCACGCCGTTTACGCTCGCCGACGACAAAGGCAATACGCTGCTGATCAACACGGTGGATAACCTGTGGACAGAGCGCTTTGCCCGCACCGCCGTGATCGAGATGGGCTGCTCGGCGATGCTGGCCTGCTTCCCGATGACCGGGCGGCAGCTCAAGCAGGCGGCGGTTCCCGGCACGATCTCGCTCTGCCAGCGCATCGGGCGTGCGATTCGCCAGGCGCACAACGATGGCCAAAGCCCGATCGAGGCCGTGCTGGAGGTGACCGGCGGCTACCGGCTGTTTGGCGGCAAGATCGGCGATATTCAGCGGCGGACGGTGCGTGGCTTTACGCGCGGCCAGGCCGTGATCGCCGGCAGCGGGCGCTGGACCAACCAGCAGTGTACGCTTCAGTTTCAGAACGAGTTTCTGGTCGCGCAGACCGAGCGCGCGGTGCTGGCCTCAGTTCCCGATCTGATCACGATCCTGGATGCCGAGACCGGCGAGCCGATCACGACTGAGTCGCTGCGCTACGGCTTTCGAGTCGAGGTGCTGGGCATTCCCTGCAACGAGCGTTGGCGCACCCCCAAAGGCCTTTCGCTGGTCGGGCCGCAGTACTTTGGCTACGACTTCCCCTACGTGCCGCTGGAAGAGCGGGTGCAGCAGCGCGAGCAGTAGGACTGAGTGGCGCGACAGCGTTAAATAGGCCCGCGCGGCGGATTGATGAGATCCGCCGCGCGGGCAACAAGTTTCGAGAGCAGAATGTGGCGATGTCGAACGAAACTATGGTTGACTCAGCCTGCCAGCGTTGCCACGATCGATAGCCCAAAACTGGGAAAGCCGGCTGTGATCGTGGTGCGCGGGCCTGCGAGGGCCGTCGTGCTGTTAGCGAACGCTGCTAGCTAGTAGTCCGCGAACGGTGCGGTGCTGATGGTGGTGCGCGGCTCTTCCGCGATCAAAGCCAGCTCGTCATCTGAGATCTCGATCATGCCGCTGGGATGCTGAGGCAGCAGTGCCAGCTCCGCTTCGGTCAGGCTCATCCGATACTCTTCGTCTTTCCACGCGCGAATGATGTGTGATGCCAACATAGTGTCCTCCATAAACGAAACGATCTAGGGGTTTGATCTCCTGCTCTCGGAGAGGAAGCGACAAGTCGGTGGCTAGATAGGTGTAGTTGGTCGAGTGGTCTGATGTTTTGCTTTGGATGTATATTGTACCGCATAGATCAGTGCTTGGTCTAGTGTCATTGTTTGACCTTCGCTCCATTCGGCGTGCCAAAGTGCCGGATCGAGCTGCGTCCGGGTTTCAGCAAGATACTGATCGTACTCAATGCGGTCGGTGCCTTCTAGCCGGGCATCGATCAGATCGAGCAGCATCGCGGTTGCGCTCAGCAGACGAACGGCGCGGCGCGGCTGGTTTAGCGCCTGAGCCACGCCCGCCAGCGCGATCATGCACAGGGCGATGCGCAGCTTATCATTGAGCTTGTGGTAATCGTTGATGCACTGGGTAAAGAAGGCCTGCGCCTCTAGATAGTCACACTGGTGCAGCGCGACCAGGCCCAGCAGGTAGCGCGCCGAGGCAATCTGAAACGAGAGGCCGCTGCTTTGGGCTAGATCCAGGCTCTGCGTATGATAGCTGCGGGCCTGCTCGTCGTCGCCGTCGGCCAGCGCGATCATGCCGAGAATATTCAGCGCGCGCGAGATGCTGGCCTGATTCCCCACGTCCCGCGCCAGGGTCAGCGCCTCCTCAGCCAGCGCGATCGCGCGGCGATCCTTGCTTTGTGACCACAGCGCGTTGCTCAGCGGAATCAGCACATTGCTCATATTCCAGGTGTCGCCTGCGATGCGCGCCTGCGCCAGACTTTCTTCAAACAGCGACCGCGCGCGCTCAAGGTCGCGGCCAAAGGAATACGAGTAGCTGCCCGCCCGCAGGGTCACGCGCGCGATCAGCCATGGATCGCCCACCTGACGGCTCAGGCCAAGGCTTTCTTCCAGCAGCATGCGGCCCTTCTCAGCCTGGTAGTCGTACCAGACCTGGACGTAGCCGAGATCTGCCTGGGTGTAGCACGCGCCCCAGATATCACCTAAAGCCCGATAGATCTGCAAGCTTTCCTGGTTCCAGGCGATGGCCTGCGTCGAGTCGCCCTGCATGTTGGCCAGCACTCCGGCGTAGTGTAATGCTTTGGCCCGCACTGCGGTAGGTGCTCCGCTGTCGCGCTCCAAAAAGATCTCAAGCCAGTTGCGGCCTACCGAAAGGTAGCTGCGCATATACCAGAACTCGCCCAGCGCTCCCGCCAGCCGCAGGCCGGATTGAGGCTTGCAGGGCTTGGCGCGGCACCATTCCAGCGCCGCTTGGAAGTTGCTGTGCTCTTGCTCAAGCCGCACCACCCACTCGCGCTGCTCTGTTGCTCGCAGCAGCGGCTCCGCGCTCTCGGCGATGCCCAAGAAATGCTGAAGATGACGATCCTGCATTTCGGCAGCCTCACGCGCGCCTTCCAGCTTCTCGCGGGCATAATCGCGGATGGTGTTGAGCATAACAAAGCGCGACGAGCCGTCCTGATTTTCTTCGCGGCGCAGCAGGCTTTGATCGACCAGGATCGACAGCTGATCCAGCAGGTTGGTCGGCATGTCGCCTGGCCGGACATCGCCGCAGATCGCCAGTGCGGCCTGAAGCGTGCAGCCGCCGTTGAAGACCGATAGCCGTGCGAAAACTTTCTGCGTCTCCTGCTCAAGCAGGTTGTAGCTCCAGTCGATCGCGTTGCGCAGCGTTTGCTGGCGCGTGGGCAGATCGCGAAACCCACCGCCGATCATCGGGCTTTTTGCGCGAATCTGCGCGAGCATCTCGTGGGGCGCAAGCAGCCGGCTATGCGCGGCGGTCAGCTCGATCGCGAGTGGCAGGCCGTCCAGCTGGTGACACAGCGCCACAACCGGCGCGGCGTTCTGCTCGGTCAGCTCCCAGCCGGGACGCGCCGATTGTGCCCGCGCGGTAAACAGCGTAACCGCGCCATACTGCTGCGCTGTTTCCAGCGCGACCGGCTGTTGTGGCTCCGGCAGCGGCAGCGGCGGTACCATAAACTGGCGCTCGCCACGCACATGCAGCGGCGCACGGCTGGTAACGATAATATGCAGCCAGGGACAGGCTGCCAGCAGCTCGGTCACGAGCGGTGCCGCGCCGACAACATGCTCGAAGTTGTCGAGGACCAGCAGCAGGTGCTTGTCGCGCAGATGGCCGATCAAGCGTGCGCGGGGCGGCTGCTGATCGATATCGACCAGGCCCAGCGTTTGCGCGATCGCAGGCGCGATCATCTGGGGGTCGGCGACTGTGTCGAGCGTGACCAGGAATACGCCGTCGGTGAACTCGTCGATCAGCTTGTAGGCAACCTCTAAGGCCAGTGAAGTTTTGCCAATCCCACCAGGTCCGGCGACAGTCAGCAGCCGGGTCTCGCTGTGCATCAAGATCTGACGGAGCGCGGTGATCTCCTGCGCGCGCGCGATCAGCGGCGTGAGCGGACGCACAAGATTCGTTGGGCGCTGGGATGTGCGCCAGTGAATCGGCTCGTGCTGCTGCCCGGCTAGCTGCTCCGCCAGCGCCGAGTCGTCGGATTCGCCGCGGGCAAACTGGAGAAAGGCCGCGCGCTCGCTGGGAGCAATGCCTAGCTGATCCGCGAGCAACTCCGCGACTTGCTTGGACGGTCTGCGCTCGTTGGCCTCGATTTTACGGATAGTTATTTCAGAGCAATTGACCAGCCGGGCCAGGTCGTCCTGAGTAAGTTCTAGTGCTTTGCGTCGCTGTTTTAGCCAGCGACCAAACGATGTTGGCCCTTGCATCGCTCCTCCAGGCATCTAGGGACGGCACACGTACGAGGGGAATGGATGGATTGTTTAAGTATAGCTTAGTACGTAGCGAATGTGCTCTTTGTATTGCTGATGTACTTCTGGTGTACCGGTGTTGTATCGCTGTATTGTACCGCTTAAACCTTTACCTTGAGGCTGCCGGTTTGGTTTAATGATGTTTATCAACTCACTTCCTTATAAGGAGGTCGCTCGTAGAACGTCGTAGCCCACAGACCCGAGGCACGTACTAGGGTTTCGGTCGCTACCAAAGAAGCTGTCGGGATCGACGAAAGCGCTGGGCTTCTGGCTCGGCTCCCGGATCGTCGAGAGCGACGCGGGAAGTGGTAGTCGGTGCTACACCTTGATTAGCGCTTCTGCGGAAGGCAGCACTCAAGGCATTTCCGCAGACAAACACAACACGGGAGGTTAGCTCATGGAACGTCTTGCACGGAGGACGTTCCATTCCTTTTTGTCTGCAATGTTTTCTACTGCTTAAGACGGCCCCAGCCGCGCTAAGCTTTCCCTCGATTTTGACTGATTTTAAATAGATTTTTGGATCAGCTTTGAACAGGCCCTCATCCGCGTCGCTGCGGCGACTCCCCCCTTCCCCGAACTGCGGCTGAAGCCAGGTGCGGTTGCGGCAAGCCAGGGGAACGAACAGGCCCTCACCCCTAACTCCTCTCCCGCTGCGGCAGGCGAGGGGGATTTGGTACTGCTTTTTTCTTTCGCTTGTTCTTTATTCTCTGTTCTTTGTTCTTTGTTCCCTAGGTTCTCGGTTCTTAGTTCTTGGTTCTCGGTTTTCCTCGGTTCTCGGTTCTAGGGTCTTCACCTTGTTTGTTCCCAGCCATGCAGTGCAGTATAATTAACCGAGCGCCCTACATCCTTGTGCATGGTGTCACGCTGCGGCCCATCAGGCGCGATGCTCAGCGCCGATTCTGTCCGCTGTTGCCTCACCATCCGGGCAAGTATGGTCTTACTAAGGACGCTCACAGCACAAGCGTTAGCTGTTGATGCGGCTCTGCTCCCCGCCGACCGTACGGCTCACACCTGGCATAAGGTTTGTGATCAATGATCTAGAGCATCACGGCGGATTGCGCGATGTGTCCGTTCTTGTCGCGCCGCAAGCTTTGGGCAGCGTCAGGCTCTGTTCTTCTGGTTAGTGTAAAGGGAAAGGCGATGGTTTCAGCTCTTACGTTGTATCGAACATCGATCGGCAAAAAAGTTGTGATGGCGCTCACGGGGCTGATCTTGGTCGGCTTTGTGGTCGCGCACATGGTTGGTAATCTGAAGATTTTCTTGGGTGCTGAGGCGATCAACGCCTACGCCGGATTTTTGCGCGATGTTGGCGAGCCGCTGCTGCCGCGCGAGACGCTGCTCTGGATCGCGCGGATCGTGCTGCTGGCCTCGGTGGTGCTGCACATCACGGCGGCGACGCAGCTCACGATCCAGGATCGGGCCAGCC
>JAFAYS010000907.1 GCA_019240175.1 Chloroflexota bacterium
CGTGTTGCCCATGTGCAGGTGCCCGCGCTGGTGCTCGACGGCGGCGTGAGCTTTGGCTTCACACATGCCACCGCGATCGCCCTGGCGCAATTGCTGCCCAACGCCGAACATCGCACGCTGGCAGACCAAACGCACGCCGTGCAAGCGGATGTGCTGGCGTCTGCGCTTGTCGATTTCTTTGACAGGTGATCAAGCGTATTGCCGCTCGTGGCCGGCAGCAAGGCGGCGCGCTTCCTGCATAGCGTGCTGCGTTTTTACACGTGAGGTGAAGGATGCGAGTTGGAGTCATTTCGGACACACATGGCACGTTTCATCCAGCGATCCCGGAGCACTTCGCGGGCGTCGAGCAGATCTTGCACGCCGGCGACATCGGCAAGATCGAGATCATCCAGCGCCTGACCGAGATCGCGCCGGTGCTGGCCGTGACCGGCAACGTGGACTGGAGCGGCTCGCTGGATCGACATCACCCGAAAGTCCACCGTGTGGAGCTTGAAGGCTGCGCGATCTATATGACACACATCGGCGGCACACCCAAGGAGCTTCAAGGCAGGCTGCCGACGCCACGACCCGACGTGTATATCTGCGGCCATAGCCATATCCCATTGCTCCAACACGAGAACGGGATTTTGTTTCTCAATCCGGGCTCGGCAGGACCGCCCAGATTCGGACGCAAGCCCTCGCTGGCGATTTTGACCATTGAAGGCGGCGCGGCATCGGCTGAGCTGATTATGCTGTCATAAATCGCGAGAATTGCGCGAAGGCAAGGGGAAATATATCTGGGCCCTCATCCCAGCCTCGCTACGCTCGGCACCCCTTCTCCCGCTGCGGCAGGCGAAGGGGATTCTTGGTACTTCTTTGTTCCCTTGTTCCTTTGTTCGTTTGTTTCTTTGTTCTCTCGTTAGGTTCTAGGTTCTGGGTTCTAGGTTCTTCCATCACGCACTCATCGCGACCGCCGAGTCTAGCTCTAGAGCGTAGACCGGCAGCGTCGGCATGGCCGTGTGGGTGAATTGGAGCGGCGTGCGATGGCTGGGAACCATGCGCGCCAGCAGCGCGGTGGGCTCGGTGCAGAGCAGATTATATTCGTGCCAGGATGCGGCCATCCGCGAAAGGCGCACGGCGTCTTCCAGCGGCGCGCCAACCATCATCTGCCCGACGCCAGGCAGCGGACAGAGCCGGGCCGAGCCGCAGCTCAGGCCAAAGCGTAGCTCGGGGAAGCTGCTAGCGAGTGTCAGCGCAGTATTCTGAGCCTGACGCAGACTGAGCGCCACCGGCTGATCCGGCAGGACGCCGAAGATCAGCAGCAGCGTGCCGTCGCCTTGAGCTTGCAGCAGCGCCGACGTTTGGCGTGTCGCCTGGACGGCTGCGTCGGCGACGGCGGCGAGATACTCAGCATAGGCGGAGGTGTACAGCTCGGACTCGGCACGTCGGAGGTCGATGCTCAAAACTGCCACGGTCATCGGCGCATCTGTGACGGCTGGTGGAATCACGTGGAGCGCCGGCTGGGAAAACAACGCGTGCCGCGACTGCTCGCGTGAACGCTGGATCGCCCGGTTGAGAGCTTGATCGATCAGGGCCGCGCTCTTGGAGGTGTTGACCTCCAGCTTCGCGAGCGTATCCAGATCGTCCAACTGCTCGGCCAGCGCCTGCAATGTCTGGCGATAGGTCACGCGCTCGCGGACCAGCGCGACGATCGCTACCGCCGCCAGCAGCAGCACGATCGCGCTCAACCATGAGAACAGCAGTGCCAGCGCCGCCGCCACGCCAAGGATGATTGCGACACAGAGTAGCAGATTCTCGGTCCACGTCAACGCAAATCGAGTAAAAATGACTGGAATGTGGGGGTGTTTGAGCATAGGACAAGCGTAGCATGAGTACTTTTTTCCTATACATCTACGCAGATTACAGCTACATGACATCCCAAACTACAGCCGATCGTGTATCGAATTAATTCGCTGCCCTGAGCGCAGACTCATGATCTTGGAACCTTAGCACACCAAGAGCGCACGGTCGACTGCTTGAGCCCCCGCCAAAGCTAAACCTGCAACCCCTGTCTAATCCTCTTTTGGACGCAGCACCTCAGCGATCGCTGCGAAATCCTGGTCGCCGAGGCCCTGGCCAATCGCCAGCCGGTAGATCTCACGGGCGGCGGCAACTGTCGGCAGCGGCACGTTATGACGCGTGGCCTCATCCAGCGCGTATGAAAGATCTTTGTGCATCCAGCGCAGCGCAAAGTGCGTCTCGTAGTCGCGGGCGGCGATGCGTGACGCTTTGCCTTTGACCAGCGGGCTGCCGGGCGCGCCGTTGCTCAGCAGATCGACTACCTGCTGCATATCCAGCCCGGCCTGCTCCGCCAGCCGCATGCCCTCCGCCAGCACCGCCAACTGAACACCGCCCATCAGATTATTGATCAGCTTCATCGTCGCGCCGCTGCCGACCGGCCCGAGATGATTAATCTTCTCGCCCATCGCTGCCAGCACCGGACGCGCCCGCTCAAACGCCGCCGGGTCGCCGCCGACCAGAAAGCCGAGCTGGCCCGACTCCGCGACGGGCTTACTGCCGGTCACCGGCGCGTCAAGAAACGCACAGCCGCGCCCCTGAGCTAGCTCCGCCAGCTCGCGCACCCAGCCGGTCGAGAGCGTGCTGCACTCGATCAACAGCGCATCCGAGCGTACACCAGACAGCGCACCGTCATCGCCCAGCCAGATCGCGCGTGAGGCCTCGTCGTTCGCAACCATCCCAATGATCACGTCCGCCGACTCCGCCGCTGCTTTGGGCGTGTCTACGACCTGCGCGCCTGCCGACTCCAGCGCTGCGGCCTTCTCGCGGCTGCGGTTATAGACCGTGAGCGAAAACCCGGCCTTGAGCAGATTGTGCGCCATGCCGCTGCCCATAATTCCCAATCCCAGAAGTGCAACCGGCTGCATGATTAACTCCTTCGATCATTTTCACTGTACCACCACATTGGATCGCCAGATATTTCTAGGGCCGATCGTACGACCCATGATAAAGCTACTACCTGTAGCATTTATCATAGCAACCAGAAAGGTTGCTATGGCCGAAATTTTCCTCCTCCTGCTCGTCGGTAGCTTGATGCTGCCGTGCGCCACAGGTTCGGTCGAGGCGATCAACCACAACATTTTCCACCGTCACGCCTCGCGGAGCCTGGTTTTCGCGGTCTGGATCAGCGCCACAGTGCTCGCGTGGCTCGCCCTTTTAGCTCAAATAGCTCAATAGATCAGCGCACGATTACGGCAGCGGCAGCTCGATGAAATCGCCGTGTGCGCCTGCGCCGCTGACAGGATAGCGCGTCCCGTTCACGGCATCGTACAGGCCGACGACGAGCCGCAGCGGCCCCTCGGGCAGCGCCGGAGGGAGCTTGAGATCGTGAAAGCTGATGAACTGATCGCCGGGCTGCCACTCGCGGGCATCGTAGCCCAGCGCATCCTGCTGCGCGATCACCTGGCCCTGCGTGTCTTCCAGATGCACAAAAAAGCGCAGCTCGTGCTCGGAGCTTGCCAGCGCGCGGCAGAACAGCTGCACATGCAGCGTCTGGTCGGACTGGATCGCGCCACTCGTTGCGAAGCCGGCCAGGTCCAGAATCGTGCCAAAGCGCGACTGAAACGGCGTCGGGGGCTCGAACAGCGGGATTGCGTCGCCCTGGAGCTTCATGTAGGCGTATAGCCCGCTGGACGCGTAGGGCTCGCCGCGCGCCGTCGCCAGCAGCGGCTGGATATCGGCGGTTGTCGGCGTGCTGGCGCTCACGATCGCGGTCCAGGGAGCGCTGCGCGGCCAGACGATCGCATGACGGGCGTCGAACCATTGGGCGCTGCGGCTGCGTGGCGCGAGAAATAGATAGGTCGCGTGGCGGTAGTAATCCTCCGAGATCAGCAGCGCTTGATCCGCGGGCGTCTCCTCAGCTGCGCGGGCGGCGTCGGTGGCGTACTGCATGTACTCGTAGTACAGCTCGGGCCGCTGCGCCCAGACCCCGAAATACTCGCGCGCCGTCGCCTGCGTCCACCACAGCCCACACACAGCCACGGCGAGCAGGCCGGCAGCCGCACCCCAGCGCCAACGCCGCTCGATCCACTGCCAGATTGCGCCGAAGCCCAAGCCCCACAGCAGATACGTCGCCGGAGCCGCGCCAATCGCCCGCAGCCAGTGCGGAGCATCGGCGGCCAGAATCGTCGGCAGCAGCATCACACCGAGCCACAGCAGGATCAGCGCGTGGGACAGGCTGCGCCAGCGCCAGAGCGCGACAAGCACGCCGGCGTAGAAGGGCAGCACGGCAATACCTGGAAAAACTGGACGCAGCGGAAGATTGAAAAAGCCATTCGCCGCGCCGCGCACGCCAAACATACCCAGGGTCGCAAGCGCCTGCCGCCCCACCAGCAACGGCCACGAATCGCCAGCCGTATCAACCACCGAGATCTGCTCCACGCGCGCAAACAGATCGCTGGGCACGCGCACCATATGCACAATCAGCGGCGTCGCGACGACCAGCAGCGCGATCGTGAAGAGCAGCAGGCCGCGACCACTCCGGCGCAGCAGCGGACGATGCCAAATCGCGAGATAGATCAGCAGCAGCGGCGCGAGCAGCGGCAGCGCGCGGACCGCGAGATAGGTGTACAGGCTTAGGCCGAAGATCGCGCCGCTGAGCAGCCAGTCGCGCTGGCGTTGTCGGGTAAGCGCCATGTACAAAAACAAGATCGCCAGCGCCGAGACGAGCGGCAGCGTGTTGGCCCGAAAGCCGATCCGCCCGACATGTACCAGCCAGCTGCCACACGCCACCGCCAGCGCCGCCGCCAGGCCGGATCGCCAGCCCCACAATCGCGCGCCGAGCAATGCTATCACCGGCACCAGCGCCGCGCTCCACAATGCCCCCGGCAGCCGCAGCGCCAGCGTGGTCGGACCGAGCAGCGCCAGGATCGGCGCGAGCGTGTAGTGAAACAGCGCCTCGTGGCCGGTGTAGGAAGAGAAAAACACCGGCGTCCGG
>JAFAYS010000536.1 GCA_019240175.1 Chloroflexota bacterium
CCATAAAATCGCGGTAGTTTTCGAGGCCGATAAAGGTTGCGTCGAAGAGCGTCCAGCGCGTCAGGCTGAAGTAGAAGGCCAGCAGCGTCGGCACCAGAAAGAAAACGCCGAAGACCAGCGCCGCCGGCAGATAAAACCAGCGCGGATAGGTTCGCAGGACGATGCGTGGCTGTGCTTGAAGCATAAAGCCCACCCTATGAGTTGCGCTCGTGGCGGCTGAGAGCTTCGGCGTTGCCTGCCCTCAGCGCGCCGCAACAAACGCCAGATTGCTTACCAGCCCGGCAGCCCGAGCTGCTTCGCCTGCTTGGCGACATCCTCGTCGTAGTTGGCGGCGGCGTCGGCTGGTGCCATCTGCCCCGATCCGACCGCCACGCAGAGTTGCTCAAGGTTCGGCCCTTTGACCGGCGAGAAAAACTCAAGCGCCGGCGTAGCGTTGCCCGCGTCGATATACGCGGCCAGCTCTTTCACGGCGGGCAGCGCGTCGTCGGGCAGCTTGGTTTCTTTGATCAGGTAGGGACCCTGCGGCGGGATTTTGGCGGTGATCGCGTCGGCTCCGGCTTTGGAGGCGATGAAGCCCAGAAACTGCTTGGCCGCCTCGATGTTCTGGCTGGTCTTGGGAATATACGTTCCGCCCGGCATCCAGATCGTCGCGCCGTGCTTGGCGGCGTCGGTGCCCGGAATGCCGAAGAAGCCGATGTCGTTGACTTTGTCGGGCGAGTTCGCGGCAATCGTGGCTACCGTGCCCGACAGCATCGGGAAGTGCACGGCGTCGCCATCGGCCAGCAGCTTCAAGCCCTGCTCGAACTTCATCGTCGCGTAGTCTTGTTGGTACCAGCCCTTCTGGTTGCCCTCTTGCAGATAGGCGAAGCCCTTCATTGCCTCGGGCGTCGCGGCGAGCTTGATCTTGTTGGCGGTGTAGTCCTGTGCGAAGGTGGGCATGGCCTGCTGGACGTTGTGATAGTCCGCCAGCACGAACAGCTGCGAGGTCCAGGTGTCGCCGTAGGTTGCCAGCACGGGCGTCTTGCCGGCGGCCTTGATCTTGTCGTTGTTGGCCTCGAATTCGGCCCAGGTTTTGGGCACGCTCAGCCCAAGCTCCTCGTAGACCTTGCGGTTGTACAGAATGCCGCCGCCCTGCGCGGTGCCGGTCGGCACGCCAAAGACCTGGTTATTCTGCGACACGGTCGGCAGGAACGAGTCGACGATATTGGCGATGAACGGCTCGTTGGTCAGATCGACTAGCGTGTTGGTCGGCTGCAAGGCCTGGAGCAGCGAGCCGGAGTTGTAGGTGAAAACATCCGACATTTCGCCGGTTGCCAGGCGCGTTTTGACCAGGTTATCGCCTTCGGTGCCCTGCGGTCGTGTCTCGACGTTGATCGTCACGTTGGGATGGAGCGCGGTGTAGGCGCTGACTAGCGCGTCGGCGGTGTCGCGGGCGGTCTGGCTGTCGTCGACGAGATAGCTGAGCGTGACGGGATCGTCGGCGGCCACCGCTGGCGACGATCCGCCAGGCGACGCTGAGCCTGCGGTGGTACCGGTCGTGTCGCCGGTCGAAGCGGGCGCGCTGCCACAGGCAGCCAGCAGCACGAGCAGGGTGAGCAGGAGCATGAGACGCGAAACAAAGCTTTTGCTGCGGTCGAACATCCTAGGTTCCTCCCGTATGGTATCTACCATGACACGGTCACTGGCTTGATCGTCGGCGAGAAAGCTGCTCCATAGTCCGGCACGTCGACAAACAGCGCACAAACGCCAGGAGTTTATGCGTCGCTGCGATCAACTAAATTGCTAATTGCCTGCGTCTCGCTCCGATTGATGACGGATCAGAACAGCGCCAATGCGCGACTTTGCTGATTAAATTGTGGCTGGGGGTGATGGATCGGTGAGGTGAAAAGCGCATTGAGCACAACACAGGCAGCGCCACGTGCCCACATATCATTGCCGGCGGGCTCGATATGTATCGTCAGCGTGTCGGCCAGGCCGTCGAAGGCCATGGCGCGCAGTGTGGTCTCCATCGGCTCGAAGTACCAGCGTCCGCACTGCACCGCCTCGCCGGTGATGATCAACAGCTGCGGGTTGAGAATATTCACCACGCTCGCCACGCCGACGCCGAGCCAGCGACCGGCAGTTGAGAGCACGCGCTGGGCCAGGTCATCGCCACTATCCGCCGCCGCCGCGACGTCTCGCAAGCTCAAGCGCTCGATCTGGGCTAGCACGCTGGGCTCGCCCTCGGCCAGCGCCGCCTCAATCTGGCGCATCATCGCAGGCGCTGCCGCCAGCGACTCGATACAGCCACGCCGGCCACACGAGCACGGCGGCCCGTCCGGCTGAATCACCATGTGGCCGAACTCGCCCGCGCCGCCCAGCGCGCCACGGTAGATCTGCCCATTCGTGACCACGCCCGCGCCGATCCCGTAGCCAACCGCGATCGCCGCGAAATGCTCGACGCCGCGCGCCGCCCCAAACCACTGCTCGGCGATCGTGAGCGTGCGGGCGTCGTTTTCGAGATAGACCGGAATACCGAAGTGCGCCGCGATCGGATCAGCGAGTGGCACGTTGCGCCAGCCATAGTGCGGCGCGAAGTGGCTGATGCCTTTGGCGCTATCGACAATGCCGTTGACGCCGATGCCAATGCCCAGCAATCGACCGCGCGCGATCTGCGTTGCCGACAAGAGCTGCTCAATCGCCGCGATCGTGACCTGGATCATGGTTGCGGGAGCGTACGCCGTCTGTGCCGCTGCGCCGTGATCCGGCAGCGGTGTGCTGGCAGCCCGCAGCACGTTGGCGTCAAGATCGGTGAGCACACAGTCCACCGATTGCGTGGCCAGCTTCACCCCGACCACGAAGCCGGCGTGCGGATTCAGGCGCAGCAGCACCGCGCGCCGCCCAGCCCGGCCATCGCCCTCGGCCTCGCCAACCTCATGCACCAGCCCGCGCTCGATCAGCTCGCCGGTGATGCCCGTCACCGAGGCCGGGCTGAGACCCGAGATCGTCGCAACATCCTTGCGCGAGATCGGTCCTCGGCTTTGGATCAGCTGCAAGACCAGCGACTGATTGGCCTGCTTCATCAGTGTCCGATCGCTCTTTTGGGCCTGGCTCATAGATACTTCTCTTTATTTCATTTACTGAATGAAATAATTATAGAAGATTAGGGTTTTGTTTGTCAAGTATGAATTCGCCGGATGTACATCAGCATGCAGCAAGATTGAGGAAAAATGATCGCGGAGGAGACGAAGGTAATCGACAGTTGTTCGCTGAGCATTTGCCTTGGTGGCGCATGCTAAAATAGATCACCAGGTATCGAAAGCAGGTTCTGTTTCGCTTCCGTAGATCGACATGTCGGCACATGTCTCGCGAGGAACACGAACGATGCGCGAATTTGTACAAAAACGCCAGTCTATGCAGCGCGGCGTAGCGCCGAGCCTTCCCCAGCGCTTGCCGACGCGATCCAGGCCGACCTTAGATCAGGTCACAGCGTCGCACGTGCAGCGCAGCAGCGGCGCTCCGGCAGCTTTGAGCAGATCGCAGCCACAGGATCGCGATCCCGGCGCTGGGCCTTCCCTTCCTCACACACGTCTTGCCGGCCACGATTTCAGCCAGATTGCCGTCCACGCTCCGCCCGCGCAGGGTCGCGCGTCGCTGGGCGCAAAAGGTGAGCTAGCTGGGTCTGACGAGCTGTTTGGGCCGCTGAAGGGGGAGCCGGATGGCGGCACAGCAGTTGTAGCAGACGCAGCGCCGACCAAAGGCGAAGCTGTCAAGAAGGTTAAAAAGACCGAGCTGGCAGCGCCGACTGCCGGTGAATGCGGCGCGTATTCTTGGAAGGTGCGCTTTAGCGTCGAAAATGCCGATGCGTCAACCACCGGCTACATCGTGCAGAAGGTCAAGGCTGTGTATAAGCGTCAGGATTGTGTCGGCAACGACAAGCCCGTGACCGGCATAGGCACGTTTCCCTTCTGGGAAGCCTGGGGCGTCAGAGGCGGGAAAGTCTTCGTCGGCGACACGGCCTCCGAGCACAATGCCGATACCTATACCGACCCAGCCATGGGCGACTCGATCGGCTCGATTGCGGTGAAAGGCACCGCCGAGTTTTTCCCCAACGTGACGTTACCGGCGCACATGAAGGCCAGGAATCCCGCTACGCAGGCTGGTGATCTCCGCTCCTCAACCACCGATCCTGCACTAACCGGCGGCACGGGCTCGATTCCGCATGACTTGACGGCATCCTGGGATTGTTGTGGGCCGCTGCTGCCAGGCGCAAAAGAGCGGCAGACCACGTTCAGCAACAAGCGCTAGGCTGCCGCAGCTACGGATGTCTGGGACGATAAAGGGTTAACGACATGCGCCACGACATGCTGCAGCGGATTGCGGATCGGACGATTGCTGAGGCAGACTTGAGCGCAGCGATCGACCAGCTTGGGGCCGTGACCGAGCCGCCCTCGTTTTGGCTTGCGATCGCCAACGATCGGTCGTATGCGGCTGCTCATCGGGCCGTGGCGATCTGCCAGTTTTTCAAACGCCAGATCACAGCGCCGGTTGGGCTTGTGCAGCTGGCGCGACTGCTTGATCATCCAGATTGGCTCAATGCCGCTGCGATCACGGTGGTCAAGCATCTCAAGGGTGAGATCGCGGTCGCCTGGAATCCGGGCGAGACGGTGCTGGCGATCCGCCTGTTCCAGGCCGAGCTTGAGCACGCCCCGGTGCTGTATCTCAGACTCTCGCAGCCGCTGGCGGCAGAGGATTTCATCCGAATCATGCAGTCGGCTCAAGCCGATCCCGCAGCCGGAGACGCTCGCGTGCTTGAGGTTGCCTGCGTGACAGAATGAAGCGCAAACATTCTGGCGCTCAACCGATTGGCTGCGCTACACATCCTCAGTATCGAAACCAGCCGCGTCAAGCTGCGCCCATAGCTGCTCCGGGATGGGATGCCGCGCCAGATCAAGCGTTTGCGCGATCCGCTCAGGCTGCGTCATGCCCACAATCGTCGAGGTGATGCGTGGGTCGCGCAGTGAGAATTGCAGCGCAGCGGCAGCGATCGGCACGTGGTGCTCCTGGCAGATCGCGTCGATCCGGCGCACACGCGCGACATATTCCGGCGCGGCCTCGCGGTACGCGTACTTGCCCGATGCGTCAGGTCCTTTCGCCAGAATGCCGCCGCCATAGGGCGCTGCATTCACGACAGCCATGCCGCGCTGCCAGGCCTGCTCGATCAGCGGCGCGGCGGCGCGGTTGAGCAGCGTGAAGCGATTGTGGGTGATCAGCGCGTCGAAAGCGCCGGTCTCGACGTAGCGCAGCATCAGATCCACAGGGCCGCCGGCCAGGCCCACCGCGCCGATCACGCCCGACTGCTTGTAGCGATGCAGCACATCTACCGCGCCGCTGGGTGCCAGCAGATCTTCAAACGTGGTGGCGGCGTGCTCCGGATCGTGCAGGTACACGACGTCCAGCTGCTCGACGCCGAGTAAGCGTAGGCTCCGCTCGATCGAGCGCTGCGTCTGCTCGCCGCTAAAATCGCCGGTGCGCAGGTCACGATCGGCTTTGGTCGCCAGCACCGCTCCCGCCGGCAATCCGCCGCGCTCGCGCAGCACCACCCCGATGCGGCGCTCGCTCTCGCCGTCGCCATAGGCCGCAGCGGTATCAAGGAAATTCAGCGGGCTGTCGAAGAAGCTGCGCAGCACCGCGAAGGCTTGCTCCTCAGGCACCGGATAGAAAACCTCAGGCATGCTGGCGAGCGGCGCGCAGCCAAGGCAGAGCGGTGTTACCAGGAGTTCGGTTTGCCCAAAGCGTCGCAGCGCCAGGTCTGCGGTCGGCTCAGTCATGAGGCATGCCTTTCTTAATGCTAAGGTGATTGTCGCGTAGATCTGCTGCAAGCACAGCCAGAATCATTCCCCGACCCATGCGACCGCTTCCGCCATACAATCACGCAGCGTCTGCGTCAGCACCTGGATGTTGGGCTGCAAAAACAGCGTGCTGTGGTCGCCGGGCACGCGATGCTGCGCGATCTGCTCGGTGGAGAACTGCTGCCACTCGATCAGCCGCCGGGCCGCATCGCCGGACAGCTGCTCACTCTGGATGATTGTGATCCGGCCAGGGTAGCGCCGCGCGACGTAGCCACTCAAGGTGTAGTTGAGACTCAGCATGTTGATCTGGGCGATCATAAAGAGTCGTCGCAGCTCGTGGGAATCGACATCGCTCTTGATTGCCTGTTGCAGCGCTGCCGCCCCATACGCCCACCACTCCTCGGGATCGAGACGCCCGAATGCCGCGATCATCGCTTCCAGATCCATCGCCTCGGACTGCTCGGTCAGGCGCTCGTTGGCAAGATCGCGGGCGATGAACCAGGCAGCCTGCGCCGGATCGGGCCGCTGGAACATGTCAAGGATCGCGGCGAGCTGTCCGGATTCGGCTGGCTCGGTCTGCGGATCGGCGGCCATCGGCGGCGGCGGATCGATCAGTGCGAGCAGCGCCACGGATTTTCCTTGCTGCTGAAGCTGGCAGGCGATCTCAAAGGCCAAAACGCTGCCGGTACAAAAGCCGCCGATCAGATAGGGACCATCTGGATCGACCTCGCGCATAGCCGTGATACAGCGCGCCGCACTGGCCGCGATGATCTCAGGATCGGGCGTGAACTGCTGGGCGATGGTTTGAATCTGAGCCGGGTTGAAGAGATCCTTGGGATCGAGATAGGACCACAGCTCCTGGGCTACGCCCTGCACTTGAAGGCCGTAGTATGGCTGATCCGCGCCAAAGTGGGGCATCAGCTCAAGCAGGCCGGCCAGAATATTCGAGGGCAGCACGCCGCCCAGCGGCGCGGTCAAAAAGAAGGGCGGACGCGTCCCTCCCGGCTGAATCGCTACTACCGGCGACTTAATCTGCGGCAGATGGTCGACGATACGCAGCACGCCGGGCCAGCCCATCTCATAGAGCGCTGTCGCCAGCTCACGGATCGTCGGTCGATCGAAGATCATCGCCAGCGGCAGCGTCTGCCCGAGCTGCTTTTCGATCTGGGCCAGCAGGCGTACGGCGAGCAGCGAGTGGCCGCCGCGCTCGAAGAAGTTATCGGTGACGCCAACCGGCTGTACCTGGAGCGCAGCCTCCCAGATGCGCACAAGCTGCACTTCCAGCGCGGTTTCCGGCGCAACATACTCATGTTCGTGCGTGCGCGTGTCGATCGCCGGCAGCGCGGCGCGATCGAGCTTGCCGTTGGGCGTCAGCGGCAGCGCATCCAGAAACACCCAAGCGCCGGGAAGCATATACTCAGGGAGCCGCTGCTTGAGAAATGTCCGCAGTTCCTGCGGAGAACAAAGAACCGAGAACAGAGAACAAGTATCAGTGGAATCGCCGTAATCCCCCTGTTCTTTGTTCCTTTGTTCTTTGTTCTTTTGTTCCCCAACGACGTACGCCACCAAGCGCTGGTCGCCGGGCCGATCTTCGCGCACCAGCACCACGGCCTCATGCACAGCAGGATGTGCGGCGAGCGCCGCCTCGATCTCGCCGAGCTCCACGCGGTTGCCGCGCAGCTTGATCTGGTGATCGAGACGGCCCAGATACTCGATCGCGCCGTCGCCCCGCAGCCGCGCCCGATCGCCGGTGCGGTAGAGTCGCGAGCCAGGACTCGGGCTGAACGGATCGGGGATGAAGCGCTCGCCGGTGAGTGCGGGGCGCTTGTGGTAGCCGCGTCCAACCTGCACGCCGCCGATGTATAGCTCACCGGCCACACCGATCGGCTGCGGATTCAATTGTGCATCGAGCACATACAGCTGCGTGTTGGCGATCGGATAGCCGATCGGCACGCCCGACGCGCGACTGTCGGGCTGGCATTGCCACGCGCTGACCTCGACGGCAGCCTCGGTGGGTCCGTACAGGTTGTGCAGCTCGGCGTCCACGCGGGCGAAAAACCGCTGCTGAAGATCCGGCGTGAGCGCCTCGCCGCTACAGATGACGCGGCGCAGCGTGGTGAGGCGGTCGAGGTTGGGCTCGTCCAGAAACAGGCGCAGCAGTGAAGGCACGAAATGCGCCAGCGTGATCCGCTCACGGGCGATCAGATCGGCGAGATAGGCCGGATCGTGATGGCCGCCCGGCCTGGCGACAACCAGGGTTGCGCCGCTGATCAGCGGGGCGAACAACTCCCAGACCGAAACGTCGAAGCTATAGGGCGTCTTGTGCAGCATGCGCTCGTGCGGCCCCAGCTCGAACGTCTGCTGCATCCACAGCAAGCGGTTGACGATGCCGCGATGGCTGTTCATCGTGCCTTTGGGCGTGCCGGTCGAGCCCGAGGTGTAGATCACATACGCCAGATTATCGACTGCCACGCTGCCGGTCGGCGCGATCGTCGGCTGGGCGGCAATCGTCGGCGCATCGCGATCAAGCATGAGCACATGGAGCGGGTTGGGCTGGTCGGACGCGGATGGCACAACGTGCGCGGCCAGTGCGGCAGTGGTGAGCAGCACTGGAGCCTGGGCATCGGCCAGCATGAAGCGGAGCCGCTCTACCGGGTAGCTTGGATCGAGCGGAACGTAGCAGCCGCCGGCCTTGAGAATGCCGAGCAGCCCGACGATCAATTCCAGCGAGCGC
>JAFAYS010000923.1 GCA_019240175.1 Chloroflexota bacterium
ACCTGGTTCCGAAGACCAGTGCTCTAATCCACTGAGCTACGGGGCCATACGATTGGCGTGCAGTATAACGAAAATTGCTCTACTTCGCAAATGATGAGCGCTCAGCACCGCGAGCCCAGGCAACTGCGCTGCCATCGTTGCGTCGCCTCTCAGCCAATGCTATAATCTCGCGATGCTGAGCGCGAGTGCGCGCCACGGTTGTAACGCTATAAGAGCCTGATGAGCGCTGCTTCGCCGACAACTCCACCATTATTGCATGGACGCTACCGAATCCTGGCCCGTCTCGGCGAAAGCCGGCTGGCAACGGTTTATCATGCCGAAGATCAGCGGCTCAAGCGTACTGTGCTGGTTCATTTGCTGCGCACTGAGCTGGTGCAGCAGGACAATCTGCGCCGTCGATTCGAAGAAAAGGCCCAGCGCGGAGCGCAGCGCTCCCACCCCGGCCTGCTCGATGTGTATGATACCGGCGATGTCGGCGGGCGACCATATATGGTCACCGAAGATATTGCGGGCCGCTCCCTGGCTGAGGCCGGCGTTATCTCGGCCAGCGAGGCGCTCAGCGCTGTGCGGACGATCGTCAGCGCGGTAGCCTTGGCACAGACGCAGGGCGTGCCGCATCCGCCGATCAGCAGCAGCAATGTGTGGCTGCTCACCGGTGGCCGCACGCTGCTCGTGGAAAACTGGAAGCTACCCTCAAACCAGGCCCCGCTCGATCTCGCGACCTACCGCGCGCCGGAGCGTGTGGCAGGCGGCCCGCCATCGCCGACGACCACCGTATACGCGCTGGGCGTCCTGGCCTGGGAAGCCTTCGTCGGGCGGCGGCCATTTAGCGGCGCAACGCCCGAGGCGATCGCGCGTCAGCAGCAGCAAGGCGATCTGCCGACGGTCTCACGCGCGCGCCCGGCGCTTTTCTCACCGGAACTGGATCGCATCATCGCGCAGGCGGCTGCATCCGATCCCGGCATGCGCTATCCCTCGCCGATCGACTTTGGCCGCGCGCTCGATCACTATAGCGACGCATCCAGCGCCCAGACGGGCCGGCTTGCGGCAGCGCCCTACACCTGGAACGATCCCACGACGATCAACCAGCAGCGATCTTCACGCCTGCGCATGCCCAGCCGTCGCACGCAGACTGCGACAGCGCCCGCGATCGCGCCGCCACCGCCGCCGCCGGTGATCACCGCGCCGCCGCCACCGCAAACGCGTACGGTTGCTCGGCCTGTTGCCCGGCCTGCTGCCCAGCCGGCACCGCTGGATCAGCGATCGCTCGACAAGCAGATCCAAAAACAGGTGCGGCGTGAAGTCCGCCGCCAGGGCTGCCAGCGCACACTGATCAAACGCACGGCGCAGCTGATCTTTGTGTTTCTCTTGCTCTACGGCGCGTTTCTGGGCGTACGCTACGCCGCCGATTATGCGACCGGTCGGATTCAGGAGATCAATGTCGGCGAGTGGATTCGTGGCCAGCTTCCCGATCCCAACGATCTCCTACCCGGATGGGTCAGCGACCCCGGTAGCGTTGTGACGTCATACCGTATTGTGCAGCGAACGAATATGCGCCAGAATCCCGGCGCGACCGATGATAACCCGCCGATCCGAGTGCTGGAGCCGGGCGCGCGCGTGCAGCAGCTTGGCATTCCGCAGCCGGACCCCCTGGGCGGACCGTACGAATGGATTCCCGTGATCACGCTGGATAATCCCGCGCGTGGCTGGATTGCCAATTTAGGCGCTAATCTTGAACCACAGTAACAATTCCCTTCTTCACATCAGAGCTTGGAGCAGCATATGCCCGTGGATATTCCAAAAGACCTGATCACAGAGCTGGCGTCTGCTGAGCGCGTTGTCGTGCTCACCGGTGCCGGCGTTTCAGCCGAGAGCGGCGTGCCGACCTTCCGCGAGGCGCATACCGGCCTATGGTCCCAATACGATCCGCGTGAGCTGGCGACACCGCAGGCGTTTGCCCGTAATCCGCGTTTGGTCTGGGAGTGGTATGAGTGGCGACGCAGTTTGATCCAGAATGCCAAGCCCAATCGCGCGCACTATGCGCTGGTCGATCTTGAGCAGGCGCTGCCGACGTTTCTGTTGGTGACCCAAAACATCGATGGGCTGCACTGGCTCGCCGGTAGCCGCGATATGATCGAGCTGCACGGCAACATTGCCCGCACCAAATGCTTCGAGGAAGGCCACGCCGTCACATGGTGGGCTGAGACCGACGAGATCCCGCCGCGCTGTCCTTACTGCGGCGGCCCGCTGCGACCCGATGTGGTCTGGTTTGGCGAGGGCATCTCGGAGCAGTCGCTGCGCACGGCAACCGACGCGGCAGCGGCCTGCGATCTCTTCGTCTGCATCGGCACGTCCGCAGTCGTCCATCCCGCCTCGCAGCTGCCGCTAATCGCGAAACGCATGGGCGCGCGCGTGATCGAGATCAACACCGAGCAGACCGCGATCAGCGTGATGGCCGACTGGTCGATCCTGGGCAAGTCCGGCGAGATTTTGCCGCACCTGGTGCGTGAGGTCGGCTTCCCAACGACCGCGATCGATGGCGCGGCTCAGTAGCAACGCCCGCGCCGGGTGCTGTCCTCTGCCATGCAGCCACGACTGACTGCGCGCAAAACCCCATGGATCGAGGCGCTGATCTATCGAGCGCTGGTGCGACCCGCGATTCGCAGTGCGTTTCAGCGGGTCGCGCTGTGGAGCCCCGAGCCGGCGCTTCCGCGCGATCTGCCGATCGTCATCTATGCCAACCATCCGTCGTGGTGGGATGGCTACATGGCGTTTCTGCTGGCCGATGAGCACTGGCGCTGCCCGGGCTACCTGATGATGGAAGAAGCGCAGCTGGCGCGCTATGGTTTTTTCCGCTACTGCGGCGTCTTCTCCGTCGATCGCCACGATCCGCGCGAGGCTATACGCTCTGTGGCCTACGCCGCCACGCTGCTCAAGCACCAGCCGGGCCGCGTGCTGTGGATCTTTCCCCAGGGCGAGATCACGCCCAACGATCGACGTCCGCTTGCCACCTACTCAGGCGCGGCGCATATTGCCAAGCGCGCCGCGTCAGTGCGCTGCATGCCCATGGCGCTGCGCTTCGAGTTCCTGGGCGAGCAGCGACCAGAAGCGCTGATCCGGCTCGGCCCGTCGCACGTCGTCGCCGCCGATGTCGATGTTAAAGCGCTGCACCGTGAGCTGGATCAGCGCCTGCTCGCGGAAGTCGATCAGCTGCGCGACGACACGATCAACGGCGCGACCGCAAGCTATCGTACGATCTTGCAGGGTCGCGCCTCGGTCAATGTTGTCTGGGATCGTGTTCGCGCAGCGATCCTGCGCCGCGCAAACATGCGCTAAGCTAAAGTTCTGAATTGTTACACTATCACTTTACGCCTGATCCCACTCGATCGGCAGCGAGGTGTAGCCGCGCAGAAAGATGTGCTCAAGCTGCTGAGGCTGAGCCGACGTAGCTGGACGCAGGTTCGGCAGCCGCTGCAAGAGTAGCTCAAGCGCCACGCGAATTTCCAGCCGGGCCAGCGCCTGCCCAATGCACACATGAATCCCGCGCGCAAAGGTCAGATGCTCGCGCGCATTCGGGCGCTGGATGTCGAAGCGCTCCGGATTCGGGAACTGCGCGGGATCGTGGTTAGCCGAGCCATAGAGCAGGAAGACCCGCGCGTTGGCTGGGATCGTGACGTCGCTGAGCGTGACCTCCTGCGTGGTCGTGCGGAACAAGCCCTGGATTGAGGTATCGATGCGCAGCAGCTCCTCGACGGCATGCTGAAGCATCGCCGGATTCTCACGCAGCTGCTGGTACTGCTCAGGATGCTTGAACAACATCGTCACGGCATTGGCGATCAGATTCGTCGTGGTCTCGTAGCCGGCCACCATTGCCGACATCGCGTTGTAGAACGCTTCCTCCATGCTCAAGTTCGCCGTGCCACCATACTCAACCGGCAGCATCACGGTCAGCAGATCTTCGCGTGGGTTCTGCTGGCGCTGCAACAGCTGATCGCGCAGATAGTTCTGGAATGCCACCATACTCTGCACACAGGCAACCTGCTGCTCCTCAGGCAACGCCACCGACAGCAACGTCACCCAATCATCGGCCCAGCGCTTGACCTGCGGCAAATCTTCGCGCGGGATGCCAAACAGATCGCAGATCACCAGGCCCGGCAGCGGCAAGGCGAATTGTGGGACCAGATCGGCGTGACCATCGGCGCTAAAAGCATCGATCAAGCTGTTGGCGATCTCACGAATCGCCGGCTCAAGCTTGAAGATGCGCTGTGGCGTAAATGCCTTGTTCAGCACTGAGCGGATGCGCGTATGATTCGGCTCGTCACTTTCGACCATGATCGTCGCCGAGCCGATATTCTTTTGCAGCAGGGCCTGGGCAACCGGCGATAGCTCGGCACCCTGCACAGAGCCGGACGAAGAGAAGATGTGGGTTTGCTTCAAGGCGGCGGCAACATCGGCGTAGCGCGTGACGAACCACATATCGTACGCTTCGCTGTAAAACACCGGCGTGTCGCGGCGAGCCTCAGCGTAATTAGGATATGGATTCCTTTGATGCGCCGGGGCCATCGGGTTGAAGTGCGGACACACTGCGGCAGGTGAATTAACATGTGCGGTCATAATCAGGTGCTCCCTAGCATATGGGCCGCCCGATCCAGCGGTCGGCGTCAGAATGCGATAAACCAAGCCATAATCAGCCCGCAGCGAGAGATACCTGGATTCGCGTGAGTCCAGATGCGTGCAATGCGTTGCTCAAGGTGTCGAAGATGTTTGGTGTTATGCTGAAAGGCGGCGGGCTACGAGGAGAGTGTAGCACGCGCCGCCTTTAGGCTAAACGGAAGTTTGGCGTATCCACCCAATCGGTCGATCGATGTAGGCCCGCTTGGAGTTAGTACCAATAGTCGGCCCGCCTTAAGCGCCACAAGAACCCCTGCAAAGCTACCGCACCAAACAGCCCTCGCCTTGGTTACGAGAGCAGCGCCGCGTTCATGAGATAGCGCAAAGGATCGCCAGCTAGTAAGGAGCCCTGGTGTAGATGGCCCGTGTTAGTTCAATCCCCAGCTGTTTGATCGCTTCCTGGCGGTTGATCCCTTGTTGCTGATCGCGGGCTCCTACTGTCCGTTTCGCGTTCTCAAACGCTTCCTCAGTTTCCCAAACCGCGATCGTCAACACCTGATGCTGGCTGCCTGTAGCATCACGTTGCTCATAAAGAAATCCTTCCACAAAGCCAGGCAGTGTTTTGATGAACCCCTGGACCTGGCGGGCACGTTCTAAGAAGATCTCCCTCGCTTCACTTGGCACCTTAAACATATCGATAAGCACAATTTCCATCATATGCTCCTTCTATCCAGGTATTGAAGAATGCAACACAGTGTTGCATAACCACAATAGCCTGCGCTAGAATGTGCGTCAATCAACAAACTCGCGCAGGTTGTTGGATATGCGTCACAGGAGCAGAAATTGACGGAGATCGTACAAGGAGCTGAGGATGTGCGGGTGCAGCGCTCGCGCATGTTGATCCAACACGCGCTCTTTGAGCTCACGGTTGAGCAAGGATTTGCAGCCGTCACGGTGCGCGACATCGCCAGGCGTGCACAGATCAACCGCTCGACGTTTTATCGGCATTACCTCGACAAATACGACGTGCTCAACCAATATCTTGACCAGCTTCAAGCAGATGTAGCGGATGCCGCCCTAC
>JAFAYS010000817.1 GCA_019240175.1 Chloroflexota bacterium
GCAGCACGTCGATCGGGCTGCTTGCCGAACAAGCGCTCCGCGATGTGCTTGCTATTCGGCCAACGACCACCGATCCCCAAAGCTTTGTCGCGGCCCTCAATAATACCTTCTCGATCCGCGATGTTGATGGGCGACCGGTTTGGCAATGGACGCCGCGCAGCTTCACGGTTCAAGCCGATATGGGCGAAGTTACCGGCGCTCAAGCAAGTATTCATGCGCGCGCCAGAGCTGCCTTTGACCAATCGGTGCTTTTATTGGAGGGTCTGAGCTCGCTCCGATCGGACGCCGATGAAGAAGACGTTTATGCCACGCGGACGATTGTGCGGTCTAGCCTGCTGGAGTTGGTCGACGAGCTAGGACGAGTCGGCGGCCCGCGTATTCAGCGTGTGGATGCGCTGTTTGACTCATTGTTGGGTGTGCCTTTACAGCCGGCAAATCCAGCGACCAAAACGCCTGCCATAATCGAAACCGATCCGGAAAAAGTAGCTGGCTTGATTGGGCAGATTCGCGGGCGGTTTGGCCTGGCGCGCGCCAGAGTTAACACGATCGACGAAGAACAAAACTTAACAAACTACCTGATCCTCGTCGAGCATGTGATCGCGTTACGGCTGAGCTGGGAGGCGCGCAAAAAATTCTTTACAGGGCAGGAAGGCGACGTCTTCCTTGGTACGCAGCTGGTACAGCTTGGGTGGGCGCTTGGCGTGCTTGCCGAGTCGGTTCACGAAGCTGAAGCTGTCATGGATTCTGTCTTCCTTGGCTCAGCCGAGCGTCAAACGCTTAAGTTGTCCTTTAACGATCCCAGCTTGCCCTTCGCCGATCTGAGCGAGTCGCCGCTCACGATTGCGGAGCTACTTGGCTGGATCGAGCGCTTTGCGCGTGAGGAAGGGCCGCGCATTATTCGCGAGGCCGGCAAAGACGGCGTTGTTTCTTTGATCGCCACGCTCAAACGCTTAGATAAGCTCGTGGGGCTTGCAAACAAGATCTCCCACCAGCCTTCCGACAACCCAACCCGCGGCTTCCACACGCCACGGGTGCAGCGGTCGATGGATGAGCTGGTGGTGCATGTGCGCAATGCCACTAATCTAGCCGGACAGGTACGGCGGAGTCCTGGGCCGATCATTAAGTTTGTGGAGCCTACCACATCCTTACGTCAGCCAGATGTGACGTTGCAGATCTTTGGCGAGAATTTCCAGCCCGGCGGTCAGGTCGTCCTGGAGCCACCAGGCCCGCCCGATGCTACCAAGCAAGCGCTCACCGATGGACAGCCGCTTTTTGTCAGTGAAGGGTTGCTGCGTGCCAGCTTTGATCTCAGCAGCGCTGCGCCAGGTTCCTGGACCGTGGTTGTGATCAATGCCGATCTGGGAGAAGCCCGCGCACCGGATGCTTTTGTTGTGCAGCTGAAAGCCACCCCTGCAGCACCGCCGGTCGCCGTTGCCGTTAATCCGGTGACTGGAAGTCAAGGGCAGCAGCTGAGCGTCGAGGTGGTTGGTGTGAATCTTAGCTCCAATGATACCTGGAAGATTGGTCCTGGGATCACAGTGGATCGGCTCGAAGTGCTCTCGGATCGGCATGTGCGCTTGCACCTTACGATTGCCGACAGTGCGCCGACCGGCGTGCGCGATGTGTCAGTGGACAATGGGAGTGGGAGCGATACCCTCGTCGCCGCCTTTACGGTGGTTCCGCCGCCGCCGGACTCCAAGCCCAAAACCCCGCTGGTGATTCAGTCTATCGATCCATCCCACGCGGGGCCGGGTCAACGGGTTTATGTAACGATCAAGGGCAAAGGCTTTACCAACCAAAGTTACGCGAGTCTTTTCGGCGATGACATCACGGTAAACGCGACAACCTTTGTTGATGAGACGCAGCTGGTAGCTGATATCACCGTAGGCGCAGATGCGATCCCAGGTCTGCGTGATGTGATTGTTATTTCGGCCAGCAACGAGATTGGCTGGCTGGCGCGCGGTTTTGCCGTCGACGCACGTCAGCTGGTACAGCCCACGATCCAGGAGGTTATACCCGACGAGGGCAGTCCCGATCAACACGTGCTGGTGACGATCAATGGTAGCCAGTTCCAACCTGGCGCTCAGGCTCATTTTGGAGCGAGCATTACCGCCCTGACAGGCTTTGTTTCCGCGCAACAATTGATGGCCGTCATATGGATCGCGCCTGATGCGCAGCAAGGGCCACGAGATGTCACGGTGACGAATCCGGACGGGACCAGCTATTGGAAGCCGGCAGCTTTTACCGTCACGTGCGCTGGACGACGCGGGCGCTCAACCTTACGAGCTCGCTCGGTTGTATTCTTTCAAGGACAAGACTCAGTCATCACCTTGAGCCAGAGCCAGCTCGACTCTCGGTCTGAGGCCGCCGTAACCAGGGATGTCGATACCGTTCGGGTGGTATTCCTTCACGACGTTCGTCCAATAATCGACCAAGCCGGGGATAACTTCCGCCTGGAGCATGTAGAAAGCGGCACTATGCTGCCGGGCATGCTTGAGTCTGGGAAGCAAAAAATCATCAATTTCAGCGACGCAACTCCGCTTCAGCCCGGCACATATCGTGTGATCGACCCCGAAGACAGCGTGGTCTGCGAGTTCACTATGACGCGGCAGTAGTGGCGGAGTCGCTTCATACGAAGCGGACGCCCTATCGGCTGTTGAATACGTGAAAGATGACGTGACCAAGGGGCTTTGCAAACCCTAGCTAGGGCTTTCGGTGCGGTGGCTGTGCGCAAAGCAGCATAAGCCCTGAAAGCGATGAGGCGCATTATGGCGACCGAAAAGGATAATCGAAATCTCCATGATCGGGTCGGGGCTTTGCGGGAACAGGTGATTAACCGGCTGTCGCCGGAGATCGCTCAAACGCCAGGGCTGGCCGACGCGATCGATAAGTACATCGACGATATGATCGCGGCGGTGATCGCAGCTGAGATGCGCGAAACGCCGCCGCCCGACAAAGGCCTAGCGCAGTTGGTCGGCATCGGCGATGAGGCCGCGCAGTCGCTGGGCGAGACGCGTCTCCCGCCGGGTGTGACCCAGTACGACGAGACGGTGACGTCCGAGCGCATGCTGGCTGTCGCGGATCTGTACTACATCTACCAGCACGAGACGATCGGCGTGTTCCGGGTGATGCAAAAGCTGCAAGAGCTGTTTCGCGCGGGCATTGTGCGGCTGTCGGAAGGGCCCGGCGCGTATGCGCTGTACCAGTTCGATCGGCGCGAGGTGCTGCGCTATACCCGCCGCGATCGGCTGATGGCCTACCGCCGCGCCTTCGGCTATGGCAGCGCGCCGGTCGTCGCAGGCTCACGGCCCAACACCGATTTCCATAATCTGTTCACGCACTTTATCAATCAGGTGGCGCTCTACTGGCGCGATAAGCGCATCTCGGACGTGATCCGCGAGCGCGCCTATGATCCCAGCTTCGGCAGCGTCGCGATCGTGCGGCGGTCGGGCCTGGATCTGCGCAACAATCTCAAGTTCATGTCGTTTGGCCATCTCAACGTGATGCGCGTCGAGGTTATGCAGCTGCTGGACGAGGCGTTTCGTATTCTCAACTCCGACGATGTGAAGCGGCTGTTTGGCGCAGATAACGCCTGGGACGTGATCGAAGAGGTGCTGGTGCGTCACTTCCGCGAGCGGCTGGTGACGTCGCCGCGGCAGCGCATGGCTGTCGCCGGTCGTGAGGTGCTGCGCTGGCTGGCCCAGCCGCATATTTTGCAGGAGCAGCGCACGCAGTTCGAGGCGCTCTTGCTCGATA
>JAFAYS010000847.1 GCA_019240175.1 Chloroflexota bacterium
CGGGCCGCCGGAGTTGCCCGGATTCACGGCGGCGTCGATCTGAATCAGGCCCTGGAGTCGTTGTTCGCTGTTTTTGGGCTGGAAGGAGCGGTCGAAGCCCGAGATCACGCCTGAGCTCATCGAGCCGTAGAGGCCCAGCGGATGTCCGACGGCGTAGACCTCGTCGCCGATGTGCATGGCGTTGGGATTGCCCAGCGTGGCCGGCACGAGCAGCTCGGGCGGCTGGTTGGCGCGCAGCACGGCGATGTCGTTCTCAGGTTGCTCCGCCGTCACCGTCGCACTCGACTCGCTGCCGTCGGCAAAGGTCAGCTTGATCTGGGTGGCGTCCTCGACGACATGCAGGCTGGTCAGAATATCGCCCTGGTCGCTGACGACGACGCCGCTGCCGAGACCTTGCTCGATGTCGCCGTTGGTGGCCTTGCCTTCGACCTGGATCAGTACCAGCGAGGGCTGGATCAGCCGGTAGACCTGCGCCGAAAACGCCGGTGCTGGTGTCGCCGAGGCCATCACCTGTGCGATCGTGTCGTTGACGTCGCGCGTGGTCAGCGGCGTCGGGCCGGGAGCGATCACGCTATACAGCAGCAGCGCGGCCAGCGCAGCCAGCACGCCGGCAGCAAAGATGATGACGCTCAGGATATGCGTGCGAAATCGTTGCAGGCCGCGTCGCCACACTTCAACTCGTGAAACAGCCCGTTCGCTTACGCTCATTACTACTCCTGAGGAAAAGCAATCTACGCACAGTCAAGCCGATCAGGGCGATCATCAGGTTCTGGGATCGCTGGCTTCCATACGCGACTGTTTTTTAAACCATACCAGCACCATGTTTAGAAAAAGTTTAGAAGTGCTGAGAGCATTATGAGAATTTTGCGCGGCCAAGTCAAGATCAACTTACTGATCTTGCCAGGCTAGAATAACCTCCAGCGCGTCACGGGCCAGCACATTCGGATCGACAACCGCCTGATTCTGCCCCAGCGCGATCGTGATCTGGCTCTCGGGCACGCGCCACACCGCCGAACGAAAGCCCGCGATGCCGCCGATATGCCCAAACACGGTGCTCACGTTGTCCGGGCGCGGCTCGCCGTTCGGGCCCGGCCCCACCGATAGATTGGCGCGCATAATGCCCAGGCCGTACTCTAGCTCGGGCATGTCGTACGCGCCACCGGTGTAGATCGTGGTGGTCATGGCCGTCAGCGACTCCTGGCTGAGCAAGCGCCCGGTGAAGAGCCCATCGATGAACACGGCTAGGTCGTCCGCCGACGAGATGATGTTGCCGGTCGCGAATACAAACGTCATCGACACGTCGGAGCGACCGGATGCGCCGATGTAGCCGTGGGCCATATCGGTGCCAAACTCTTCGGTTGTGGCGAACACGGTGCGCTCTAAACCCAGCGGCTCAAAGATGCGCTGGCGCATCTCCTCGGCCAGCGGCCTGCCGGTCACTTGCTCCACGAGCATGCCTAGGATGACATAATTCGTGCTGGCGTATTTCCAGGCCCCCTCGGTGCCGGGCTCGAAGGCTGCGCCGTACTGATCGACCATCGCCACCAACTCGTCCGGCGTGTAAACGCGATCGGGATTGCCGTAGGCCTCGACAAAGAAGCGCGAGTCTTCAAGATAATCGAAAACGCCCGAAGTGTGGCTCATCAGATGGCGCACGGTCGTGCGTCCGGCCAGCGGTGTGATCTCGGGCAGCCAGGTGCCGATCGGCGAGTCAAGATCGAGCTTGCCCTCTTCCACCAGCTGAAGCACGATCACGGCGGTAAACATCTTGGTGATGCTTGAGGCATGAATCAGTGTCTCAGGCTGCATGCGTCGCCCATCGCTCTGATCCGCGATGCCGCTGGCACCGCTCCACGGCAGATAACCCGGAATGTGGACCGACAGCACCGCGCCGGGGCTATCGCCGCGCGCAATGGCCTCGTCGAGCACGATCTGAAGCTGCGCTACCAGCGCCGGATCAAGCGGCTGCGGCACGGCGGTCGGCTGCGTTGCGGGTGGCGGCGTGGCGTTTGGTGCCGCAGGCGCTGCCGGCGCTTCAGGCACAGATGCAGCCTCGGGCGCGGCCCCGGTGTCAGGCACAGCTATCGCCCCAGAGGCGACAATTGTAGCTTGCGGCGTCATGACCGGCGGCGTTCTGGTTGGCACGGACGCGAACGAAGGATAGATGATGCTGGTGTCGGTCGGCGGGGCGGCGCGCTGCGCTGCGGTTTTTGGCGTGACACGATCCGAGGATGCCGCGCCCAGCACCAGCAGCAGCAGCGGCACGACCAGCGCCAGCCAGCGCACGCTAACAGCGGCGCGATGCGGAGAACCTAGAACCCAGAACCGAGAACCTAAAAGCTGAGTACCTTGGGTTTGCCACCAGTGGCTGATGACGCGACCAGCCGCGCCGTGCCGGATCGGCATTTCGACATAGCGATACGACAGCTCGACCAGTACGATCACAATCGCCAGGCGCAGCCCAAGCGCGGGCAGCACATCTAGCGGCAGATCGACCAGCGGTCGCGTGACCATGAAGATCGGCCAGTGCCACAGATACAGGCCATACGAGCGCAGCCCGACCCAGCGCAGCGGCAGCACGCCCAGCAGACGCGGCATGATCCGCGCGCTTGGATGCGTCAGCGCCGCGATCACCACGATCGTCAGCAGGTCGATCAGCGTGAAGCCGCCGCGATACAGCCACGCGCTGCGATCCGAAACCCAGACGAAGCAGGCGATCAGCACGGTCAGCGCCAGCAAACCCGCGCCGTCGAGCAGCCAGGCCAGCCGGCGACCGCGCTCACTCGTGGTGCCGGTCGGCGTCCAGATCAACGCCAGCGCCGCGCCAAACAGCACGCCGCTCGCGCGGGTATCGGTGCCGTAGTAGATGCGTGAAGGATCGCCGCCCGGCTGGTAGAGCCAGGCCATCAGCGCCGTGCTGCTGATCGCGGCGATCAGCGTGAGCGCCAGAAAGCCCTTTTTGCGCAGCAGACGCATGCCGGCGAAGAAGATCAGCGGCCACAGCAGGTAAAACTGCTCCTCGACGGCGAGCGACCACAGGTGCTGCAGCAGCGAGGGCCGCACCAGCGGATCGAAGTAGGCTTGCCCGCTGGCGATCAAACGCCAGTTCATGACGTAGCCCAGCGCCGCCAGGATATCCGCTCCCAGCCCAGTCCGCTCCCCGCGCAGGAACAGCGCCGCGATCAGCAGCGTGCCGAGCAGCATCACAAAGAGCGCGGGCAGCAGCCGGCGCGCCCGGCGTAGCCAGAAGGCCCGCAGATCGATGCGGCTGTGCTGATTCCATTCCACCAGCAGTAGCGCGGTGATCAGGTAGCCGCTGAGCACAAAAAACGTTTCAACGCCGAGAAAACCGCCCGCGATCGGTAGGTCGGCATGGTAGAGGAGCACCGCGATGACGGCCAATGCCCGCACACCATCAAGACCCGGCAGATAACGCAGCCGAGTCTCGTGCTGTGCGGGTGACTCACCCACTACTGACTGTTGCTGTGACACGTCGTCGGTCCTCCAACTAACGGATGGGCGACAGGCGAGCGCTGCTTGCTCACGTGGCGCGCCGTTTTTCGCGCTCTGGAGCTACACAGCTGTGTACATCAGCTGTTGTCCAACAGAAACGCTCTCCGCTCCTCGTTACAGGCTAGGCCTCGGGCGAAGAGGCAAGATCGCTTTCGCCGCGCTGGCCCTGGGTCGATTTGCGGGGATGGCTCCGTTCCCAGGACTGACGCAGCCTCTTTAGCACGCCGCGTACCAGCGGTAGGCGTAGCGCCAGCAGACCGGCCACGATCGCGCCGTAGAGCAGCGGCTCGCGCACGTCGGCCTTGACCAGCCACACGTAATGCACGATCGCCAGCAGCGCCGCCAGATACACCAGCCGGTGTAGCTGTTTCCAGTGCTTGCCGAGCCGCCGCTGAAAGCCTTTGGTCGAGGTGATCGCTAGCGGCAGCAGCAGCAGAAACGCGGCAAAGCCAACCAGCACGTAGCGCTTCTCAATGATCGCCTCACGCAGCAGCGCCGGATCGAGGCCGTAGTCCAAGACCGCGAAGATCAGCAGATGCAGCGCGGCGTAGGCAAACGCGTACAAGCCCAGCGGTCGCCGCAGCACAAGCGCCTGCCGGAAGCCAAACACCGTGTTCAAGGGCGTACACACCAGCGAGAGCACCAGCAAGATCAGCGCGATCTTGCCGGTACGCTGGCTGAGTTCCTGGATCGGGTTGACGCTCAGATTGTTATTGAGCGCGTCGGAGATCAAGATCGCCAGCGGTACCAGCGCGCCGATATGCGTCGCTATCCGCAGCAGATTTGGCGATAGGCGGCGCATCAGAAGTTTTCCTTGAGATCCATCCCGTCGTAGAGATGGGCCACCTGTTCGGCGTAGCCGTTGAAGCGCAGCGTCGGGCGTCGGCTGAGTTCGCCGATGCGGCGTTCGCTGGACTGCGACCAGCGCGGATGCGGCACGTCCGGGTTGACGTTGGCGTAGAAGCCGTACTCGTTCGGCGCGGCGGCCATCCACAGCGACTGCGGAGGCTGGTCCACCAGATCGATCTTAACGATCGACTTGATGCTCTTGAAGCCATACTTCCACGGCACGACCAGCCGCAGCGGCGCGCCGTTCTGGGGTAGCAGCTGCTTGCCGTACAGGCCGGTCGAGATGAGCGTGAGATCGTTCATGGCCTCGTCGAGCCGCAGCCCCTCGACGTACGGCCAGCGGAAATAATCGTCGCGCTGGCCGGGCATCTCCTCGGGCCGCGACACAGTCTCGAAGCGCACATAGCGCGCCTCGGAGGTCGGCTCGACGGTGGTCAGCAGCTTTTGCAGCGAGAAGCCCAGCCACGGAATCACCATTGACCAGCCTTCGACGCAGCGCAGACGATAGATCCGTTCCTCGGAAGGAAACTGCTTCATCAGATCTTCAAGCGCGAAGGTCTGCGGCTTTGCGACCATGCCGCCCACGGTCAGCGTCCAGGGCGTGGTCTGGAAATCTTTGGCCAGCGACGCCACCGACTCCTTGTCGGTGGTGAACTCGTAGTAGTTGTTATAGCCGGTCACCGCATCGAACGAGGTCAGCTCGTCGCCAAGCTCGTCGGTGGTGCTGGTGACAGCGCCGGGCTCGGCTGGTGCCGCCGGGGTGGAATCGGTTTCGGTGCTGCCACAGGCGCTGAGCACCCAGGCTCCGGCCACAAGTGTACCAAACCGGCGCATAAATGCTCGGCGCGACTGATAAAGATGTTCGGGAGTGATCTCAGATGAAGGTATCTTATGCATCGCCGTTCCCTTCGTAGTTGCAAATTCGAACTGTCCCGATCGGCGGGACGGTAGGCGTGTCGTGTGCGGGGACCGACGCTCTGCTACCATCATACGCTTTTCTTGCCGACCAGGCCCAGCCATTGATCTGCTGTCTATGGTTCAGCATAGCAAACAAATATTTAGATCTTGTTAGCAATTAATTACGAAAATATTCCAGGCATGAATCGATCCAGGGGCGCGAATTTGGCGGAGTGGCACAAGTAGCCGGCGCGATGAACCGCATTCATCGCGCCGGCTGTAAGGTATCGTTAAGATTTGCCGGTGCTAGGGCATGGTTGTCATGGTGCGGCCTGGCGGTGATTCATAGCCTGGTGCCGAACCAGACTCAGTAGCCTCCTACGCGCCTGCTGCCGATTAAATCTCTATATCTTCTACATATCGCGCTAACAACTTCTACACATCGTTGCGGTACGCTACTGCCAGGCGATTGCTGGAACGTCGCCTGCTATCTTTTGGCAAACACACCGGCTGCTGCGCGAAAGGACCACGAATGGCGCTCAATACGATGCTGCCTCTGCAAGGATTAACCGAACAAGAAGCCCGCACGCGACGACAGCGCGGCGAGGGCAACGATACCGGCGGCGCGCCCAGCCGCACGTATTGGGATATTGCTCGCGCCAATCTGTTTACGCTCTTCAACAATATTCTGTTCACAATCGGCGTCGCCCTGATCGCGCTGGGCCGCACCAACGATGCGCTGACCAGCGTCGGGCTGGGCTTGATCAACGCCATGATCAGCACCGTGCAGGAGATTCGCGCCAAGCGCCAGCTGGATCAGATCGCGCTGGTCAATCGCCCGACCACCATCGTGGTGCGTGAAGGCCGCGAGCATGTGATCGCGCCGACCGACCTGGTCAAAGGCGATGTCGTCAAGGTCAGCGCGGGCGATCAGATTGTGGTCGACGGCGTGCTGCTCAGCGACAGTGTGTTGGAGATGGATGAGTCGCTGCTGACGGGCGAGCCGGATCTGGTGCGCAAGCAGCCGGGCGATCCGCTTTTCTCGGGCAGCTTCTGTGTGACCGGCGCGGGCTACTTCGAGGCCGAAAAAGTCGGCGCGGCCAGCTTTGCTAATCAGCTGACGGCGACCGCGCGCAGTTTCAAGGTGACGGTCACGCCGCTCCAGAAGCAGATCAACTTTGTGGTGCGGCTGGTGATGCTGGTCGTGGTTGTGATCAGCATCATTATTTTCGTCGCCAGTCTGCTGGAAGGTTTGTCAACCGTACGGCTGGTGCAGATCGCGGCGGTGTTGAGCGGCCAGGTGCCCTATGGTTTGTTCCTGATGATCGTGGTGGCCTACGCGCTGGGTGCCTCGACGATCGCCAAGCAGGGCGCGCTGGTCCAGCAGACTAACGCGGTCGAGTCGTTGAGCAATATCGATGTGCTGTGTATGGATAAGACCGGTACGCTTACCGCTAATCGCCTGGCCTTCAACGATCTGTATTCGCTGGGCGAGCTCGATGCCGTCGGTGTGCGCGCGCAGCTCGGCGATGTTGTGCGCAGCGTCACAGTCAGCAACGCGACCAGCAGCGCGATCATGGCGGGCGTGGAAGGTCAGCAGCTTCCGATATCCGACGAGGTGCCGTTCGCATCGGCGCGTAAATGGAGCGCGGTTGCCTTCGATCTGCCTGAGCGTCGCGGCGTGTATGTGCTGGGCGCGATCGAAATGCTGACGCCGTATCTGCCTGCCGCTGCGGTCGCGCCGGACTCGCCGCTGGCGCAGCAGACGCGCGCATGGTCGGCGCAGGGCCTGCGTGTGCTGCTCTTCGCCTACAATCCCACGGTCACCAGCCTGCACAACACGCAGGAGCAGCCGCAGCTGCCGCCGCTCACACCGCTCGCCGTCGTCAGCCTGTGCGATGAGCTACGGCCCCAGGCGCGCGAAACGATCGACGCGTTTCGCCAGCTTGGCGTGCAGCTCAAGGTGATCTCGGGCGACAACCCGAGCACGGTCGCGGCGCTGGCCAGGCAGGCCGGTTTTCCCGCTGATATTCGCCTGGTCTCCGGACCTGAGCTGGCCGAGATGACGCCGGCTGAGTTCGATCAGTCTGCGGCGGAGGCGACGATCTTTGGCCGCATTACGCCCGAGCAAAAAGATATGCTGGTCGATGCGATGCTGCGCCAGGGCCTGCGCGTGGCGATGATGGGCGACGGCGTGAACGATGTGCTGGCGCTCAAAAAAGCCTCGCTCGGTATCGCGATGCAGAGCGGCAGCACCGCCGCGCGCAATGTCGCGGACATGATTCTGCTCAACGATTCGTTTGCGGCGCTGCGTCCGGCCTTTCAGGAGGGACGGCGAATTATTGGCGGCATGTCCAACGCGCTGTTCTTGTTTCTCGCTCGCGTAGCCACCACGACGCTGATCATTATCGCGGTGACGATGGTCGGGCTGGATTTTCCGTTTGATCCGGCGCAGGTCGCGCTGACGACATTCACGGTCGGCGTGCCCTCGTTCTTTCTCACGCTCTGGGCGCGGCCTCAGCGGCTGCCGAAGAATCTGCTGTCGTCGATCGCGCGCTTTGTGTTCCCCGTGGCGATCGTGACGATGCTGATGGCCGTCGCGATCTATGTGCTCGACTACAATGGGCTACAGGATAGTCCGTTGACGCAGGAAGACGCCACCTGGGCGCGCGAGCTGTTCGAATCCTACACCGGCGTTGCGTTCGGTAGTACCGGCTACACCAACGCCGTCGCGACGGTGCTGGCGCAAGGCAGCCTGTCGATCTTTATTTCATGGACCTCGTGTCTGCTGATCCTTTTTTTGGAGCCGCCGAGCCGGTTCTTCCTCGGCTGGCGCAAGGAAGTTAGCCCCGATAAACGTCCGGCCTGGCTGGCGCTTGGCCTGTTCCTGCTCTTCTGGGTGATCTGGTCATACGATCCGCTGGGCAACTATTTCGGCATTCTGGAAAAGCCGTTCATCATCAGCGGCCAGATCATGCTGGCGGTCTTCGCCTGGTTCTTTGTGATGCGCACAATCTGGCGTGCCCATCTCTTTGAGCGCTTCCTGGGCTTTGACAAAACCGAATAAGCACGCTTTGTTTCCAGACCGCCAGTTGTAGCACAAACGGGGAAATTCCAAAAGATCTTGCCAAAAGGTCTTGACAAAGATATTCCGTCGTTGTATTAGCGATATATCGAGATAAGTCGAAGATGCAACGAAGCTCTGCAACCGGCAGAGCGAAAGGAACTGACGATGAAACGTCCAGGAATGATGCGCGGACGACACATGCGCGATCCACAGGAGCGACGGCACGGGCACGGATTCGCCGGACCAGGCTGGCGCGGTCGTGGCGAAGGCCCGATGCACGCCATGCCACGCGGCGATTGGCCCGGCGGTCGCGGCCCGCGCGGTGAGCGTGGCGGCCCCGACGAGCGGCGTCGCGGCATGCTCGAAGATCGGCTGCGTGGTAAGCTCGGCCAGCGCGGC
>JAFAYS010000876.1 GCA_019240175.1 Chloroflexota bacterium
GAGGTGCATCTCTTCGAGCGGCTTACCGAGGTCGCCGTGATCGTGTCGCTCTTCACGGTTGGCCTGAACATGCGCCAATCGGTGACCGACCGGCGCTGGCTGCTGCCGGTCCGCCTGGCCAGCGTGACAATGATCGTGACGATCGCCGTGATCACGCTGATCGGCGTCACGCTGCTGGATCTGCCGCTGGGCGCTGCGATCCTGCTGGGCGCGGTGCTGGCCCCAACCGATCCGGTGCTGGCCTCCGACATTCAGATGCAGCACGAGACCGATCGCGACGATCTGCGCTACAGCATTAGCGGCGAGGGCGGCCTGAACGACGGCACGGCCTTTCCCTTCGTCATGCTCGGCCTGGGCCTGCTGGGCCTGCATCCCGATAAAGAATCCGGGCTGCTGGGGCTGTGGGGCGCGCAGCCGTTCACACTGGGCAGCTGGTTTGGCTGGGATCTGCTGTGGGCCGTGATCGCGGGGCTGGCGGTCGGCGGCGCGACGGGATGGCTGGTCGGCAAGCTGGCGCTGTTTATGCAGCAGCGCATCAGCAGCGCGTTTAGCCTGCATGAATTTCTGGTCCTGGGCCTGATCGCGCTGGCCTACGGGCTGGCCGAGATCATCTATGGCTACGGCTTTCTGGCCGTCTTCGCCGCCGGCTACGCGCTGCGCTACATCGAGCTGTGCAGCACGGATCACGCGCCGGAGCCCGCCGAGCTGCCGCCGGTCGGTATCAGACACAAAGGCGAGGGCCTGGAGGATGTGACCAAAGAGCCCAAGAAGGCGGCGCAGTTTCTCGCGGCCTCGCTGCTGGACTTCAACGACAAGCTGGAACATCTGCTGACGGTCGGCGTGGTGGTGCTGATCGGCGGCGTGCTGACCGCGCAGTACTGGACCTGGGACGTGCTCTGGCTCGCGCCGCTGCTGTTTCTGATTGTGCGTCCGCTGGCGGTGGCGATCGGACTGCTGGGCAGCCAGGTGGATCGCGTCCAGAGCGGCCTGATCGGCTGGTTTGGCATTCGCGGCCTGGGCTCGATCTACTACCTGATGTACGCGATCGCGCATGGCCTGGAAGAATCGTTTGCACAGCGCCTGACCGCGATCACGCTGTCGCTGGTGGCGGTCTCGGTGGTGCTGCATGGCGTGAGCGTTACACCGCTGATGAACTGGTACGAGAATCGCTCCGGTAGCCGCCAGCCCGAACGCTCGCAGGCCAGCGCTCAGCGCTAACTATTCAGCGAACTCCGCGTCGTCGCTTGCTCTTACGGGCAGGCGGCGGCTTTTTTTATGCTCGCCGTTGGGCATTGCGACCTGAGAGTTGATCTCGCGCCTGTGCAAGCGCCAAACAATATTCAGCGTACAATAGGGAGCAATTAATGCCAAAGCTCATCAATGGAGATGATTCATGCGACTTCAAAACGAGGACGTGCGCGTCCCGCTTGAGATTTTTCAACGCACCTACAACTCGCTGCTGCGCAGCACCGGCGAGATCCAGATCCAGGCGCTGATCGAGCCCTACCTCGCCTTCGATCCTGCGCTGCATCGCGACGCCGACCAACGCACGCCGGATCTTGACGCGCTGACCTACACCTCGCTACGGCTGCCGGCCTGCATCGATCATGTGCGGCTGGTGCTGCTGGGCCAGTCCCACGAAGTTTTCGATCGCTCCGGTCGCGGCAACGTTACGACCTGGCAGCCGGTCAGCGCGCCGGGTCGTCGGCGCAAGATGTTTTTCGACGGCGACTCCACGCTGGCCGTGCTGATCGCCAGCCCCTCGGACCTCGACGATCTGATCCCGATGCTGGTCGCCTTTCAGCTTGAGTGGAACAAGCTGCACACGCGGCTCTCGGACGCCGGGCTGATCCAGCTGTTGGAGCAAGCGCAGGGCGATCTTACGGCTGAGCACGAGACGACGCTGGAGACCGCGCTTAATTTACCGAGCAGCGGCATCGCCCGGCTGCAAACGATCTGGGGCGCGAGTCTGGCCGAGCGGCTGCTGCGGATCGCGCAGGTGAAGAAGCGCTTTGCGGTGCGCATGCTCGGCGGCTCGCTGATGGACTACGAGCGGGCCACGCTGCGCTGGTGGTGGCATATCGAGGAGTCGCTGGCCGAGCTGAAGCTGCGCGATCGACCGATCTATTTTGTGTCGAGCAACACGCACAGCCTGGTCAATCTCATGTCGGGCTTTGCGCTGCGCAACACCGACGAGCTGCTGGACTTTATTCGCCAGCGTGAGCACGCCGGGCTGCTGCAAGAGTACGATCGCATCGTCGCGGAGCAGGTGCCGTCGTCGCGCGAGAACTTTCTGTACTACGTGCAGAAAAAGTATCAGGGCGATCCCGCCAGCCAGCGCTACTTCGAGCGTCGCGCCGAGGAAGAGCAGGCGCTCGGCATTCATCGCGTCGCCAGCCGCTTTTATCTCGACGTGGACGTGCAGGCGATGGAGATCGGCAAGCTCGACCCGCAGCGGCTCGATCCGCGCATCTACATGCCGGGCTGCGAAGAACTGCGCAACAGCGACGCAGTCATTCTGAATATCGACTATCCGCTGGGGCTGGCGGCCTACCATATTCTCAAGATCATCTCGCGCAGCGTGGGTGCGCTGAACGGCGTATATGTGCTGGGCAAGGCGGCCACGCTCAACGGCAAGATCGGCGACGTGCTGATCCCAAACGTGGTCTACGACGAGCACACGCGCAACACGTTTCACTTCGCCTCGGCGTTCAGCGCGATCGATGTGGAGCCATACCTGGCGCACGGCAGTGTGCTCGACAACCAGAAGGCCGTCACCTCGCTGGGCACGTTTCTACAAAACGAGCCGTTCATGGACGCGCTGTACCAGGATTTTTTCACGGATATCGAGATGGAGGGCGGGCCGTATCTCAACGCGGTCTATGAGCACACCTTTGCCGCGCGCTATCCCAGCAACGAAACGATCAGCTTTTTGCGCCCACCGTTCGATCTCGGGCTGCTGCACTACGCCTCGGACACACCCTACAGCAAAGGCTCGAATCTGGGATCGCGTAACCTGTCCTACTTTGGCATGGACCCAACCTATGCTACGTCGCTGGCGATCGCGCGGCGGATTGTGGCGCAAGAGATCAAGCGGCTGAAGCGCTAGACTAGGCAACAAAAACAGGACAGCTCAAGCGGCTGTCCTGTAAGATCGCGTTGGATTATCGAAACCCGCGCTTACTTCTCGCCCTTGATCTCGGTGGGGCGCTCGAACGATTTCGACGGCTGCAAGCCCAGCGCCAGCGACAGATACGGATCGGCGAAGTCGGCGCTTTGGAGGAAACCCTCGCGCACAACCAGCCCCGAGGTCACCTCGACAAACTCGTGCTCTTCGACGGCCATCAGCTCGTAGGGGAAGAGACCGGCGTTGGTGCCCTTGCCCAGCACATTGTCGGCGGCTGCGTCGTCGAGCACCATGATCACCGTACGAAACGGCGTGGGCTGCTTGGTCACGCCCGGCCCAACGATCGAGCCTTTCTCAAGCGCCTGCGTGGGAGCTTTCGCGCCGGCGCAGCCCGTCTCGATCGCGGGAAGCGCCCGGCCCAGTCCGGCCTTTTCCCAATCCTTGTGCTGACGAACCTTCTCGAAATTGCGCGTAACCTGCTGGGCGATCGCGTTGGCGTGCGTGCTCATGGCAGCCGAGGTGACCATACAGGCGCGGAGATTGGCGCGTGTATTGACCAGCAGGCCGCTATCCCAGGTCGGCTGTGCCTGCACGGTTTGGCCGCGCAGCGAAACGATCGCGGCAAAGACCAGCGCCATCGCGATGCCATGGACCAGCAGCTGACGTGTAGTTAATCGTTGCAGCATAGCTTGATTCCTTTCGTACCTATCACACCCTCGAACCTAGCGGCCATTCATGATCGCGACAACCGAGTTGAAATCGCCGTTGCTCGGGTACCAGTTGGGCCAGTTCGAGCAGCCGTACCAGCGATTGTGCATGATGCTGCCGGGGCAATCGCCGCCGCCGTCGAGCAGCCCGAAGAGATGCCCGCTCTCATGGTTGATCAGCTCACGGTACTCGGTCGCGCCGCCGTCGATGTGGGTAACAGTCAGGTAGGAATTGTTCCAGGTATAGTGATAGTGGCCGTACTGCGAGGTGTAGATCGGTGTGTAGTGCTCGACGCAGCTGTACTGCGCGTAGGTGCCGCCGCAGCGCGCGTTCCAGTTATCGGCCACACGGTACTCTAGCTCGATCCAGTTGCGATCGGCGTAGGCAGTGCAGGGTGACGGCGATTTCCACAGATCCAGCCGCCAGTTGCCGGTGCCGTCCCAGTGCGGCGACGCCACAACCAGCGTGTCGCGCACACGCACGGCGGCGGTGTCGGCGCTCATGCTGCCGGTCTGCGAATCGGCGCAATAATCCTCATCGTTTGCGCCCTGCACGCTGCCGTCGCCAGTTGACCAGTGGATCAGCGCCTGGTGCCGCTTGTATGAGCTGGTGTCGGAGTGTGAGGCGTTGGCGACCGGAGCCGACGTCGCCAGCAGCGCCGCGCCGATCACAACAAACCACGTGAATAGTAGCCAGCGTGGTGTTCTGCGAGTACCAGCAGCCTGTTCCTGGTAATGCATGGTGCATCTCCCTTAAAGTGTGACGATCTTTATCGGTCACAGATCGCCTGTGGATGCCAGGATGTGGGGATTGAGCGGGCAGCAGTCACGCGGCAGGTCCATACGCAGGGATGGCAGCGGTGACCATGAGATTTTCAAAACCAGCGCAGGTTTAAAAAAAGTAAAACAATTATAAAACGTGGACAAATCTCAAAAAGCCAGCCATTGCTCCCAGGCACAGATAGCGCAGGCAACAGGAATTACTCAGGACCTAGCTCCTGGGACAAGATCGGGATTTCGTGGTGCAGGCGATCTAAAGAGCGTCGAGAGCAGCAAACGCGGGTTAAGCTAATTGATGGAATAAGTGGAAAAGGTGCCGAAAAATGGGGGGAGGGGGGAATTTGGCGAGATATGTCGTTTTTTGACGCACCAAGGCACTACGCGGCGGGGCGCTGCGCAGTTAACCTGAAGCTGATTTACGCGCCGGCCTCCAAGCCACTTGCCGGCGGTGGCGGCAGCAGCAGCGTTTGCTGAAGCTGGCTATCTGCCACCATAAACTCGATCAACGAGTGCCGCACCGGCTCGATCGACCAGTCGGGATGAAAGATCACGCCGCCGCCCATCGGAATACCGAGGCCACGCACGCCCTCGCCCATCTCGTGCACGACCTGCCGCAGCAGATACCAGTTCGGCTCCTGGTGCGCGTCGATCACATACGGCACGATCTTGAGCGTATCGAAGGTCTTGTGCGGCACCTGCGGATGCTCGCTCCAGCCTTTGAGACCCAGCTGCATCGCGCCCGCCGAGATGCCGATCAGCACCGCGCCGGCGTAGTAGCGCTCGATCAGTCGCTCGATCAAGCCGTTTTCCTTGAAAACCTGCCAGCCACGCCATGGATCGCCGCCCGCCAGCAAGATCACGTTTGCCTGCGAAAGATACGCCTCATCCTCGGGCGATGGCATTGCCGGAATCATGCGGCACTCGGTAATGCCGATGCCCTCCATCGCGGCGACAAACAGCTCGAAAAACTCGTGTACATCGCCATTGGACGCGCCCAGATAGGCGGCTTTGAGCGGTCCCTCTGCCAGCTCCACGCTGAGCGACTGCCGAACGCGGTCCAGTAACAGACCTTCTTCGGTGTGCCAAAACAGGAGTTGGCTGTCAGCGAAAAGAAAGATTGGTTTAACAATCGTTTCCAAAACCTGCTCCTTTGCGAAAACGGAATTCTGGTATGTGTGCCGGATATTTGGGGGTATCGCACAAAGCATACCACAGGCGGCCAAGAGCGAAGAACCTAGAACCTAGAACCCAGAACCTAAGGAGAACAAAGAACAGAGAACAAAGAACAAAGCAGTACGCTAAAAGACTCTCAATAAATACTCAGTGAGTATCTTTAGTACGGTTATGTTGACGCTCTCGATCTTCCCCCTCTCCTGCCGCAGCGGGAGAGGGGTGGCGAAGCCGGGGTGAGGGCCACGTCCGGCAAATGAGGGCCTATCCTTCTTCGCCCGACCACAGCCGCTGCATCTCAGAGCTGGTCGTCAGCAGCTCAGCAAGCGCGCCCTGGGCCTCGATCTGCCCGTCCTTGAGCACAACGATATGATCGGCTCGTCGCAGCGCCGTCCACCGATGCGAGACAACCAGATACGTCGTTTCACGACCGTCGACGCCACGATCGAAGATGCGCTGCCAGAGCGTGCGCTCGGTCTCGACATCCAGCGCGCTCGACAGATCGTCGAAGACCAGCAGCTCGGCGTCGCGCACAAACATACGCGCGGCGGCAGCGCGCTGGATCTGCCCGCCCGAAAGTCGCACGCCGCGCGGCCCGACCGGCGTATCGAGACCGGACTCCAGCGAGGCAAGATCCTGCTCCAACACCGCCGCCGCAACCGCACGATCGAGATCCGCGTACGCTTCAGGCCAGCCCAGCAGCAGATTGTCCTTGAGCGTCTCGCTGAACAGACGCGGCACCTGCGCGGTGTAGGCACAGCGCGGCGGCACGCAGAACGTCGCCGGATCGTCGACGAGCGCGCCATTCCAGCGAAGCGTGCCGGAGTCTTTGGGCAGCAAGCCCAGCAGCGCCCGCAGCAGCGTCGTTTTGCCGGAGCCGATGCGCCCCGTGATCACGGTGAACGAGCCGCGCGCCAGCCTCAGATCGATGTGGGCGATGCCGCGACCCGACGCCGGATAGCGATAGCTCAGATCGTCGACCTCAAGTAGATCCAGACGTTGAGCCGCGCTCTTGGGCGTGAAGGGCAGCGCCGGCGGCTCGTCGCGCAGATGCAGCGGACTATGCTTGACCAGCGTCTCGGGCGGCGCGCCCTGCATCAACTCATGCATGCGATCGATCGAAACCTGCGCCTGACGATGCCGTGTCAGAAACAGCCCGCTGGAAAACGTCACCTCGCTGATCCAGGGCAGGTAATACACAAAGAGCGCGAAATCGCCGACCGTGAGCGCGCCCGTTCGCAGCGATTGGCCGGCCAGCAGCAACAACAGGCCGGTGCCGAGATTCACCGTGTTGTCGAAGACCGAGCCCAGCAACTCGCCGAAAAGCCGATCTTTGAGCGCCGCCCGCTGCCGCTGCTC
>JAFAYS010000944.1 GCA_019240175.1 Chloroflexota bacterium
TCGAGCGTCGGCAGCTAGCCACGATTCAACCACTCCGTCGCCCTCGACGTGGAAGCCCTGGCCGGCCAAAATCTCGCCCAGAACAGTATCGTCACGATCAACCTCAAGCTCGATCGCTCCGAATCCAAACTCGGCGGCGTGAGCAAGCCCGCGCTGCATGACATGTGCAACCAGGTTAGGGGTTGCGTCGGGCATGACGATTGGGTTAAGCGTGATCTGATCGCCCCAGTCGGTCGCGATAACGGCAGCTTCTGGGCGACCAAGATGATCGAACCAAAACAACTGAGGGATGTTGTCGGTTGAGCGCGGCTTGCGCCACCACCACTGGAGATCGGCTGCTTCATACAATCCCGCAGTAGGGTGAGCGCTGCGAACTTGCCGCAGGAGCACTGTTACATCTTCCAGGTAGTGAGCACCGACTCGATGCTGTTCTTGCATTGTTCGCACCTTTCAAACGCTCAAAATGACGGGCACCTCCCCTACCGGCTGTGTGCAGGCACCACGAGCACCCGTAGCGCGTCGTTCAACGCCGCAGAACGAGGGGATATACGAATCGGATTCGTACATGCCTATCTCTGGCTTCGGCTCTTTCGTATACTACTCCAAATAGGTATAAAAAGCGTAGTATGCTATGACACACGCTGCAGCCACCAGCCTTGTCTGTAATAGCGCTATATTGTGAGAAACTACTGATTATCGGCTGTATTGCTACCAGGCGGTGCCCACGCGGCTACTCCAGGATCACGCGGAAGATTCGTCAACGGGAGATCTAGATCAATGCGACAGCGAACTGTGTTGATTGCGGGGGCGAGCATCGCCGGTCCCGCGCTGGCCCTTGGACTGGTACGATCCGGAATCCAACCCATCATCGTGGAACGTGCTGACGCTTTGCGCCTCGGTGGGCAAAACATCGACGTGCATGGCGCGGCACGAACGGTCGTGCGCCGCCTTGGGATCGAAGACGAGATCCGTGCTGCCACAACGGGCGAGCAGGGCCTGCGCTTTGTCGACGAGCGCAACGTGACCAAGGCCGCGTTCCCCGCAGAGCACGCCGACACCAATGGATTCACCAAGGAGCTTGAGATCCTGCGCGGCGACCTGGCCAACATCCTGTACAACCGCACCCGCGACACAACGGAGTATCTGTTTGGGACCCAGATCACCGATCTGCGTGACCATGGCGACCGCGTGACGGTCAGCTTGGCACATGGTGCCGACCGTGATGTCGACCTCGTGGTCGCCGCCGATGGCCTCGGCTCACGCACCCGAGCGCTGATCGTCGGCGATGAGGCCAGGATTCGACCGCTCAACCTGTATGCCTGCTGGTTCACAATTCCCCGCGCCGCATCCGACACAGCCTGGGCGCGATGGTATCATGCGCCGCGCGGACGATCGATGCTGCTACGTCCAGACAACGTAGGTACAACACGAGTCTCGCTGTGGTTTCTGTCGCCGCCGCGTGGCTACGAGGGATTGCGTAGCGCCGAGCAGAAGGCGCTCGTCGCGCGCCACTTCGCCGACGCAGGCTGGGAAGCGCCACGCGTCCTCGACGGTCTGGCTGACGCAGCGGACGTCCACTTCGACACGGTCAGTCAGGTCATTGCGCCGCACTGGTCACACGGTCGCGCGGCCCTGGTCGGTGATGCGGCGTACTGTCCATCGCCGGTCAGCGGCATGGGCACAAACCTCGCGCTGGTCGGCGCATACGTACTCGCGGGAGAGCTAGCGCGACATGCCAGCCATGAAGCGGCCTTCGCAGCCTATGAAACCCTGATGCGCCCCTACGTCAAGCGAGCCCAAAAGCTGCCACCAGGCGTGCCCTGGATCGCGCACCCGCAGACACGCTTCGGAATTTCGCTGCTCCACCTGGGCCTGCGGCTGGCGTCAAGTCCGCGCTTGCAGAACCGTGTGAACGTGTTTAGCTCCTCGTCGACGGACACGATCACACTCCCCGACTACACGCATGGCTGAAAGCAGCAGCCTCGTATCCACGAAAAGCTGCTCAGATGCTCCGAACCCGGGCAGAACGTTGCCGCAAAACGATCGCGAGATCTTTATATAAAAAGGTATAATAGCCAATCACGTCCTAGCGAGCG
>JAFAYS010001103.1 GCA_019240175.1 Chloroflexota bacterium
GAAAGCTATCCTCTTGTTCTTTGTTCTTTGTTCTTTGTTCTGCTTTCGGTTCTTTGTTCCCTTGTTCCTTTGTTCCTTTGTTCTCTACGACATACGCAACCAGCTGCTGCACGCCCGGCTTGTCCTCGCGCACCGTCACAACCGCATCCTGCACGGCTTCGTGCTGGCGCAGCAGCGCTTCGATCTCGCCGAGCTCAATCCGATAGCCGCGCAGCTTGATCTGCTGATCGACGCGGCCTAGAAAGATCAGCGTTCCATCGGCGCGTCGGCGCACGCGATCGCCGGTTTTGTACAGCCGCGCGCCTGCAATGCCGGAAAGTGGATCGGGCACAAAGCGCTCAGCGGTGAGGCCGGGCTGGTTCAGGTAGCCGCGTGCCAGCTGTACACCGCCGATGTATAGCTCGCCGGGCAGGCCGAGCGGAACAAGCTGCATGCGCGCGTCCAGCACATAGGCGCAGGCATGAGCCAGCGGCTGTCCAATCGCGATCGGTCCAGCAGCGACAGGTAGCGCCGCCGGAACGATATACGCCGTCGCGGCAATCGTCGTCTCGGTGGGACCGTACGCGTTGGCCAGGATGACGCGCTGCCCGACCAGCGCCTGCCAGCGGCGCGCCAGATCGCTGGATGCTTGTTCGCCGCCGATGATCACCATGCGCACCGACGGCGGCAGTGTGCTCGTTTCGCTGGCGAGCGCTTCGGCGAGCACATGCCAGAACGCGGTCGGCAGGCTCAGCACGGTGATGCGCCACGTGTGGCAAACGTCCATGAACACCTGCGGACTATCCAGCATCTCCGTGGTTCGCAGCACCACCGTCGCGCCGGTGGTCAACGGCACGAACAGCTCCTCGACGCTGGCATCGAAGCTGATCGAGGCAAACTGAAGCAGGCGATCCGACGGCGCGATCGTGTAGTGCGCGCGCACGCCCCACAGGTAGCTGCTGAGCATGTGATGCGTGATCAGCACGCCTTTGGGCTGGCCGGTCGAGCCCGAAGTATAGATGATATACATCAGCTGATCCGGATCGCTAGGCACACTGGGCGGCGTGATCGGCTGTTGGGCAATTAATGGCGCGTCGCGATCCAGGCAGACGATTGGCCCGGCATAGGCCGGCAGTGACGGCTGAAGCGCTTGGTGCGTGATCAGCACAGCGATCGCCGCGTCCTCGACCATAAAGGCCAGGCGCTCCTGAGGATAGGCCGGATCGAGCGGCACGTAGGCCCCGCCGGCTTTCAAGATGCCGAGCAGCGCCACGACCAGATCCGGTGATCGCTCCAAGCACACGCCGACCCGCCGCTCAGGGCCGACGCCTAGCGATCGTAGATAGTGGGCGAGCTGGTTGGCTCGCTGATCAAGCTGCTGATAGGTTAGCGTTTCATGCTGGTATTGCACGGCGATCGCCTCGGGGGTGTGCGCGGCTTGGGTTGCGATCAGCTCATGGATACACCGTGCCATCGGGGGCAGCGCCGGCTGGGATGTCAGGAGGCGGCGCTCGGCCTCAGTCAGCAGCGCCAGCCGGTCGATCGGCTGCTCGGGATCGGCCACCATCGCCGCCAGCAGTAGCAGATAATGATCGGCCATGCGCGCGATCGTCGCGGCGTCGAAGAGGTCCGTGCGGTACTCGATCGCGCCCGCCAGCACATCCTCGGTCTCGCTCACCGCCAGCAGCAGATCGAATTTGGCTGTGTGGTGCGCGCCCGGCAGCGGCTCGACGATCAGCTCGGGCAGCTCGATCGCCGTGCGCGGCATGTTTTGCAGCACAAACATCACCTGGAACAGCGGCGTACGGCTGAGGTCGCGCTCCGGCTGCACGGCTTCGACCAGCACCTCGAAGGGCAGATCTTGATGGGCGTAGGCGCTCAAACACACCGCTCGAACGCGCGCCACCAGCTCGGCAACGCTCGGCGCGCCGCTCAGATCGCTGCGCAGCACCAGCGTATTCACAAAACAGCCGATCAAGCTTTCCAGCTCCGGTCGTGTGCGTCCGGCGATCGGCGTGCCTACTGCGATGTCGGTCTGGCCGCTGTAGCGCATCAGCAGCGTCTGCCAGGCCGCCAGCAAGGTCATAAACAGCGTCGCGCCCAGCTTCTGGCTGAGCTGCCGCAGACCCGTCGCCAGATCCATAGGTATTGAGAACGCTACAAGACCGCCGTGATCCGAGGCAACCGCCGGTCGTGGATAGTCGAGCGGCAGCTCTAGCGGTGTCAGGCCGGCCAGCTGCCGCCGCCAGTAGTCGAGCTGCGAATCCAGCACTGCGCCCTTGAGCCACTGGCGCTGCCAGACGGCGTAGTCGCCATACTGGATCGCTAGTGGTGGGATCAGTATCTCCTCGCCGCGCGCGAACGCCTGATACAGCTCGGTCAGCTCGCGCAGCAGCACGCTCTGCGACCAGCCGTCGAAGATGCTGTGGTGGATCACCCAGGCCAGCAGATGTGCGGTCGGGCTCTGTTGAAAGAGCACGGCGCGAAACAGCGGCCCCTGCTGAAAATCGAAGGGCTGCTGGACAACGCGCTGCACCTGCTGGGCGATCCTTGCCTCGTCCGCATCCGACGGCAGCACTACCAGCGACAACATTTGCGGCCAGTCTGGCACAATCCGCTGATACGGCTCGGCGGCGATCGCAGGATCATAGGCAAAGCTCGTGCGCAAAACCTCGTGGCGCTGCACGATCGTCTCGACGGCACGCACCAGCGCGGCCTGGTTCAGCGGCCCGGTGAGGCGCACGACGACCGGAATCGAGTACAGCGTGCTGCCGGGCTGAACCTGATCCAGGAACCACAGCCGCTGCTGGGCGAACGAGAGCGGCAGCGGCGTG
>JAFAYS010001120.1 GCA_019240175.1 Chloroflexota bacterium
CTCCGCTTCTGCTCAGGAGTGAGACTCGCTATGATCGGGATCAAGATCCGTTGCGGCGCTCGTGCTGCTCGGCTGGGTGTGGGGCACGTTGGCCAGGCGCGGCATGTGCTGGATGCCAGGGAACAATGATCGGGGGCTGGTGGCACACCGGCTGCGCATCCCGCCAGAGACCCATCGGCTTGACGCCTGCCGTGAGGGTGCGTACAATTCGCTTACCCCACCCCCACTCTTCCCTCTACAGGAGATGTCCTATGGTGCAACGCCTGTTCATCGTGCTTGGTGTCCTTGCGGCGACCCTGGCGGTGCCTGGACCGGCCCACGCAGCCACGCTGACCGTTACTGACGTGATGTGTTATAACTTGGGTAGCGAAGGATCGGGTGGCGGTCGGTATGGGTGTGATCCGTTCGTCACCGGCGGGACCGGCACCTACACGTCGTTCGTTTGGGGTGTCCGTACGGCTTCCAACCCAACCTATTACTTTACGACCTACGGGAACCTGTTTGGGACCTGCGTGCCGGGCAGAAACTATACCATTACGGTCACTGTTACAGATAGTGCCGGGGCAACGGCATCAAATTTCACGGCGTTTCAGTGCCGATGGGGAGCCGACTAGCGGCAGCCCCGTCGTCTAGATGTGTCGAGGGAGCCACCTGTTCACGCAGCGGGTGGTTTTTTGTCGCTTGGTACACGCCACTCGGGATCACGGGGAGTCCAGCTGATGATCTGCCGATCGAATGTGATCGCAAGACCTATGTCCCAATGATCAGAGGCTAACCCTCAGATCTGCAATCCCGTGGACGCCGATCTCCCGTTGGGACATGCGGTGCTGGGGCGTATCCTGGTTACTGCCCTGAGGATTACTCAGTGCTGGATGGCCCGCTTGGACGCATCAACCAGGCGTAGCTCGCGGCGGCAATGGGCAGCAAAGCCCAAAAGTTCAGAAGCCGGAAGAGAATCGCAGCGGGTAGTGCCGCAGCACCGACCGACAGCTGGAGGAGGACGGTGACGAGCACAGTCTCCACCGTGCCGCCACCACCAGGGAGCACATTGAAGGTGCTGGTCAGCAAGGCCACGCCGAAGGCGGCCAGCGCGACGCCAAAGCCGGGGGCCACACCCAAGCTCTGCAATACGAGCAACAGGGCCAGGCTATGGCCGCTCAGCGCGACCACCTGGATAGCAACCAGCTGCGCGACCCGGCCTGGCTGTGCCAGCATGAGATCGCGGTTTCGTACCACGTCGGCAATGATCGCGTCGCTCCGTGCCACGAGAGATGGTCGCCTGAGGATTGGGAACAGGTGGAGCAGCCGGCGCATGCCGTGAGCAAGCGTTGTCGCGGGTCGCGTCACGACCCAGCCTGTTGCCAACAATATTCCTCCAGCGACGGCACCCGCAACGATCGGGACGATGGCTGCTCCGTTGCTCGCTCCCAGCGGCTGAGCGACGAGATACACGACGCTGAACCCGCCGATCAGCAGCATCGCGCCGACATAGCTGAGGGCCTCCAGCGCGGCAAGCAGCGCGGCCTGACTCGCCGGAATGCCCCGGAGCTTGAATGACCGCAGCAGGAACGCATAGCTGCCGACACCACCCGCTGGAATACACTGGCTGATCACGATTGCCGTCACGGTAGTCGCCCACAGTCGGAGTGCGCCAAGCCGGTGCCCGAACGCGTCGAGGACCACGTGAAACACAGCGGCACTCACGCAGTAGCTGAGCGCAATCGTCCCGCACGCGGCGAGCAGCCAGGGGAGTTCGACCGTTTGTAGGAGCATGAGCGCGTCGATCAGCCAGTGGCGATGGTACAGCACCAGCGCGACAACGACGAGTGGCGTCAGCAGACGCAGCAGCACGCGCGACGATACGCGGAAGCGCGCGCGCTTCGGGAGTGGGGCGGACGGCGTTTGTGCCGGATCACTGGTATGGAGCGGTGTATGCTTATGCATATGATGTGTCCTTGCGCTCAGCGGCAGCTGTCGCAGGATGCAAGCTGCTCGATGCCCACACGCCGCTGGGGCGGAGCCGGACTGGTCGCAGGTCACTTGACAGGTCGCTCAGCACCCGCGATGCGATGAGTGTGGCAGCAGCAGGTCGGCCAAGCGAGCGCGCCGCGTCCGCCATGGCACGTCGCCGGTTGTTGTCCTGGAGCACCATCATCACGGCGTCAGCCACCCCGACTACCGAGTCGGCGCACAGCCCAGCGCCGGCTGCGACGACGTGGTCGGCGTTGGCCTGCTCCTGGCCTGGTACCGGCGTCGGGATAATGAGCGGCACGCCTCGTCCGAGGATCTCGCTGACCGTCAGTCCACCGGCTTTCCCCACAACCACAGCGCTCGTGGCAATCAGCGGATCAAGCGTTGGCTGCGGCCCCAGCACATGCAGCGCTGTGCGCGCGGTTCCGTGCAGGTCGGCGAGGGCCGCTACCAGCTCTCGGTTCCGCCCAGCGGCGACTACGAGCGTTGCGTTTATATTGCGCGCCAGAAGCTCCTCGGCAATCGCACGGATTCGTGCGACCGCGATCCCGCTGCCGTTGAGCAGCACGAGCGGTCGCGCCGGAGCGAGTCCCAGGACTCGGTGTACCGCTGCCCGATCGACCGGCTGTGTGACCTCCGGGTTGATCGGAATCCCCATCACATGGACGTGGGTCCGTGGAATACCCGCGCTCACCAGTTGATCAGCGGTGGCATCGGTAGGCACGAAATAGCCATCCACGCCGGGGCAGGCCCAGAACTGATGTGCCCGAAAATCGGTGACCACGCAATACAACGGCGGCAGCAGCCCCTGGAGTCGCAGTGGTCCAAGCACCTCCACCGGCAGAAAATGTGTACAAAGAATGGCGTCCGGCCCGCTCCGTTTAATCAAGGCCGGCAGCCCCCGGACGCCGAGTGTTGTGCTGAGCGCCCGGACTCCCGCCACCAGATCGAACATGGACGGAGGGCGATCGGTCTGCTGATAGAACTGGCTCCAGAAGGCCGGGATGCGGTCGGCAATACCGAGGTACAAGCCGGCGTACACCGTGCTAAAGAGGCGGTGCGCATGGTCGAGCGTATCCTCAACCTGCGCAGTAATACCGGACGTCGCTGCAAAAGCATGTGCGAGCGCGGTTGCCGCCCGATAGTGGCCCATGCCCACCGACGCGTGGAGCAGAAGCATGTGCGACATAAAAAACTTCCTGTTCTACGTAGAACGTGGGATCGGTTGGGCGCACGCCGACCAGCGCTGTCGAGAATGCGGATGACCAGATCCGCGCGGCAGTTCAGCTCGGTGATCGGCATCGTCCACAACACCTCGGCGCAGGTAATATGCTGCCGGCACCGTGCTCCCAATGAACATGGATGGACCCCTGTGGATCACGCTGGCCTATGTGACGCGGTACGGACACCATGAGTTGCACGACACTAAGGGCCTGAGCTGCCGCATGTGG
>JAFAYS010001161.1 GCA_019240175.1 Chloroflexota bacterium
CGACATGCGTGCCGCCGCACAGCTCACGCGAGCAGAACACCGGCGCGGGCTTGGTCTCCGTGCCGACGGTATCCGGCAGCACGGCGGGCTCGGCGGCAACCGCGCAGCCGACCGTCACCACGCGCACGACGTCGCCGTACTTCTCGCCGAAGAGCGCTGTCGCGCCCAGCTGCTTGGCCGCCGCCATCGACATCTCGGCTGGTGAAACCTCGGTGTCGGCGCGCACCCAGGCGTTGACACGGCGCTCGATCTCGCGCAGATCCTCAGCCGTCACCGACGTTGGATGGCCAAAGTCGAAGCGCAGCCGCTCGGGCGCAACCAGCGATCCCGCTTGCTCGGCGTGCTCGCCCAGCACATCGCGCAGCGCGCGGTGCAGCAGATGCGTCGCGGTGTGATTGCGCATAATATCGCGGCGGCGTCCGGCGTCGACAACTAATTCAGCCGCATCGTTCTTGCGAATAATGCCGCGCTCGACAACGCCGTAGTGAACGTAGAGTCCCGGAATCGGCTTCTGGACATCCGTGATGCGCACGCTGCCCTGCGGCCCGACGATCACGCCGGTATCGCCGACCTGGCCGCCGCTCTCGCCGTAGAAGGGCGAGCGATCGAGCACCAGCTGCACCTCTTCGCCCTCGGTAGCCTGATCTTCCGTCGCGCCCTCGACCGCGATCGCCAGCACGCTGCCCGACGATTGCAGATTGTTGTAGCCGGTGAACTCAGTCGTCGGCAGATCGAACTCGGCCCAGAACTCGGCCTGCGAGCCGCGCTTGAACTGCCGCGCCTCACGCGCGCGCTGCTGCTGGGCCTCACGCGCCGTCAGGTAGCCGGCATCGTCCACGCCCAGACCGCGCTCGTGCAGAATCTTGGCGGTCAGATCCGGCGGAAAGCCAAAGGTGTCATGCAGCCGGAAAGCATCCTCGCCGGCCATGATCGTCTGGCCGGCAGCCTGCATGCGCCCGACGATCAGCTCAAGCTGCTCAAGGCCACCTTGCAGCGTGCGACCGAAGCGCTCTTCTTCGCCGGTGATCACCTGCTTGATATAGTCGGCCTTGGTCGTCAGCTCGGGATAAGCATCGCCCATGATCCCGATCACCACGTCGGCGGTCTCGGCCAGAAACGGCTTGGTCAGGCCCAGCGTCTGGCCCTGATACGCCGCGCGCCGCAGGATACGCCGCAGCACATAGTTTCGGCCCTCGTTGCCGGGACGCATGCCGTCGGCGATCAGGAAGGAGCAGGCCCGCGAGTGGTCCGCGATCGCATGGTAGGCCGCGCGATTGGCCTGGTAGTGCTCGCGTCCGCCGCCGACCAGCTCGATCAAACGATCGATAATCGGCACGAACAGATCGGTCTCGTAGTTGTTGCGCACGCCTTGCAGCACCGACACAATGCGCTCAAAGCCCATGCCGGTATCGATCGACGGGCGCGGCAGCGGGGTGAGATTGCCCTCGGCGTCGCGGTTGTACTGCATAAAGACCAGATTCCAGATCTCCATGTAGTCGTCGTCTTCGCTGTTGACGCCCTCGGGCACCTGGCTTTCGGGATGATCGCCCTGGTAAAAGTGGATCTCGGAGCAGGGACCGCACGGCCCGACGTCGCCCATCGACCAGAAGTTATCTTTGGCGCTGAAGCGCAGAATCCGCTCGCGGGGTGCGCCGACCTCTTCCCACAGCCGCGCGGCCTCCTCGTCGGCGGGCACGTTCTCGTCGCCCTCGAAGACCGAGAACCACAGCCGATCCACGGGCAGCTTGAGATCCTTGGTCAGCAGATCCCAGGCATACTGGATCGCCTCGCGCTTAAAATAATCGCCGAACGAGAAATTGCCGAGCATCTCAAAAAAGGTGTGGTGGCGCGGCGACGGCCCGACATTTTCCAGATCGTTGTGCTTGCCCGAGACACGCATCGACTTTTGCGAAGTCGTGGCCGTCTTGTAAGGGCGCTGCTCCAGGCCCAAAAAGGTATCTTTAAACTGCACCATGCCCGCGTTGGTGAAGAGCAGCGTCGGATCGTTGGCAGGCACAAGCGGAGAAGAAGCAACAATTTCGTGACCGTTTCGCGCAAAAAATTGGAGAAACGTTTGGCGTATATCTGAGCTTTTCATTCGGGCTCCTAATAATCTTTCGGCATCACAGGCTACGCTGCCAGCGGTCCGAGCGCCGGGACGCGGATGCGGCAGTATTATACCGCATCCATTCGCCGGGCCGCGCCGCTCACAACAAAAGGGTACAGACCACGCTGTACCCTCGCAATTCGAACGCAGGCCGAGAATCAGGCGAACGGATTAAGCTTGGTCTGGCCGATGTAGAAGGTGATCGCGACCAGCACCAGGATGCCCAGCAGAATACCGCCGAAGCGCCGCGCCTCGCTGTCGGGCGAGCGCCGGGCCCGCGCCGCAAACGCCGAGATCACGCCAACCGACGCGATGCCGAGGATGTAGTGCAGCCACAGATTGCCGATATAGGCCGCGTTGCCGATCAAAACCCCGATGATCACCATCAAGATGCCGAGCAACGCCTGGATCGAAGCGCTGATCGAGTTACCGCGCAGCGCCAGCGCCGAGCCCTGGCTAGTGGTCCGCGCCGTCGCCAGCAGCACCAGCGCCGATACCAACGTCAGCAGCAGCGTCAGGCCGCCAAACGCGTTATGCATAATGCGAATCACGTTGTACAAACCGTCCATGATCGATATTGTCCTTTCACGATGAACAGCGATTCGGCACGCACAAAAGGCGCACTCGCTGTGCGTCTCTGTTATCATTGTAGCATGAGGCATCGTGAGCGGCGCAGCAATAGCCAATATCGACGCGGATCTCACGCTGCCGGCAGCGCAAGGAGCGCTGTGCAAAAGGAGTAGGTTTCATGGGAATAGTATGGCTGGACTTTGTGCTCATCGTGGTCTTGATGCTCGCGAACGGCTTTTTCGCGGCCTCCGAGATCGCGGTGGTCTCAGCCCGGCGCGGGCGGCTCCAGCAGCGCGCGGAGGAAGGCAATAAAGGCGCGCAGACGGCTCTGAATCTGGCGAACGAGCCCAATCGCTTTTTGGCGACGGTGCAGGTCGGCATTACCTTGATCGGTACGTTCGCGGCGGCATTCGGCGGCGATGCGCTGGCGGAGCCTCTGGGAGCGGCGCTTGAGCCCTCCGTTGGTCGGTACGCCCACTCGGTCGCGCTGGTGCTGGTGGTGCTGCTGATCACCTATCTATCGCTGATCCTGGGCGAACTAGTACCCAAGCGGCTGGCGCTGCAACATGCCGAAACCATGGCCAGTCGGGTCGCGCCGATCATGCGCCAGATCTCGCGTCTGTCGGCACCGGTCGTCTGGTTTCTGACGACCTCGACCGAGGTTGTGCTGCGTCTGCTGGGCCAGCATCGCCAGGAGGCCGAGCAGGTGACAGAGGAAGATGTGCTGTCGCTGGTACGTGAGGGCACCGAAGGCGGCTCGCTGGAAGCGTCGGAGCGCGATCTGATCGAGCGCGTCTTTGATTTCACCGACTCTAACGCCCGCTCGATTATGACGCCACGCACCGAGATCTTCGCCGTGCCCTTCGATCTGCCGTTTGACCAGATCGTCGCGCGTGTGATCGAGTCGGAGTACTCGCGCATCCCGGTCTATCAGGGCTCGATCGACCGCATCCAGGGCGTGCTCTACACCAAAGATCTGCTGCGCGCGACGCAGAGCGGCCCGTCGCCGCGCCTGGAAGATCTGCTGCGGCCACCGGTCTTTGTGCTTGAGCATCAGCGGATCTCGGCGGTGCTACAGCAGATCAAGCAGACGCGCACGCATCTGGCGCTGGTGCTCGACGAGTACGGCCAGATCGAGGGCCTGATCACGCTGGAAGATGTGCTGGAAGAGATCATGGGCGACATCGCCGACGAGTACGACGAGGTCGATACGATGGTGGTGCGCCGCGCCGACGGCTCGATGCTGGTCGAAGGCATGATCTCGTACTCCGACGCCGAGCACCAAATTGGGCTACCACCGCGCGATCAGCTCAATCCAGAAGGCACCCGGCTGCCACCGTTCGATACGCTGGCCGGCCTGCTGCTGGCACTCTTCGAGCGGATTCCAGTCGCCGGCGACGTGGTGACGCTAGGCGAATGGCGCTTCGAGGTTGTGGATATGGACGGCGTGCGTATCGATAAAGTGCTGGTGCAGCAAACACCGCCACCCAGCGATCGCGAGCAGAGCGAGGCCGCACTGGCGCTGCGGGCAGTGCTGCCGGCCTCCACGCAATTGCCTGAAGACCAGCCGAACGACCGGGAGTAGCCAAACAAAAACGGACAGGATGAACTCCTGTCCGTTCGCTTCCAATTCGGCAGATCGACTAGGCGGACTCGCCCTCGTCGGCCTGTGTCGTGTCGGTATCGGCATCTTCGCCTGCCAACTCCGGCTCGCCCAGCTGCTCCTGCTCGGTGATCGCCTCTTCCTCGGCCTCCATGCGCGACGGCGTGATCGTCGCCAGCGCTTCCTCAGGCGAGGTCAAGACCTGCACCTTGTCGCCCAGATCAAGATCGCTCACGTGCAGCACCGTGCTGAAATCGGCGATCTTGCTGATGTCGACCTCGATATTCTGCGGAATATCGGCGGGCAGCGCTTTGACATGCAGCGTCTGCAAGCTAATCGTCAGCACGCCATCGCCGCGCTCCACCAGCTCGTTGGTGCCAACCGCAACGACCGGCACATCGGCGGTCATCTCGACACGCAGGTCCACAATGCGGAAGTCTACATGCAAGAACTGGCGCGACACCGGGTGGATCTGCACCTGGCGCACAAACGCGCTGCGGGTGCCACTCGGCAGCTGAAGATCGATCAGCCCGGTGCGTCCCACCTTGCGATACACAAGACCGAACGTCTTGGCATCGAGCTGGAACGTCTCGGTGGGAACACCTTTGCCACAGATCGAGGCCGGCACCATGCCCTCGCGGCGCAGAGTTTTGACCTTCTTACCGATGATCGAGCGGGGTTCGAGTGTAAGTGACAGATTGTCCATCAGTCTGGCCCTCCTTAAAGGCTACTGCTGTGGGAAAAAGAACAACCGGCGGATTGTAGCATGGCGCACGCGAAAGAACAAGAGAACGAAGAACCTAGAACCCAGAACCTAGAACCTAGGGAAGAACAAGAGAACAAAGAACAAAAGAACAAAGAACAAAGAACAAAGAACAAAGCTCTGTAAGGGCGCTGCTTGCCGCGCCCGAAGCAACTCCTCGCCTGCCGCAACAAAGCCCAAGGTACAAGCCGTAGGGGCGTATTGCATATGCCCTGACTCCCTATCGATAGCCATGTGACCAATCTGTAACTCTGCCGTCTTATCCTAACAAGTGAGTACGCCGCGTACACAAGGGAGTACGTCAAAAAACAACGGGCTACTACCGTTTATCGAAAAATACTGAGGGGAAATAGTTCAATAAACTATGGTTAAAAAAGTATAAAGATTGTATATTTA
>JAFAYS010001183.1 GCA_019240175.1 Chloroflexota bacterium
CGGGAATTCCCGTCCACTGGCTGACGATCGTCGCGACGTCTTCCTCGTCCACGATCTCGTCCAGGTTGCTCTGCTGCATCCAGGCCGCGCGCTCCTGCTCGAACTGCTCATTGAGCCGCGCCGCCTCAGCTTTGAGCGTCGCCGCGCGCTCGTAGTCGCGCCGCTCAACCGCCGAATCCTCAGCCGCGTGTAGCTCGGTCAGCTTGGCCTGCTTTTCTTTCAGCGCCTCCGGCATCGAGTAGATGTCGATGCGCAGCTTGGCTGCGGCCTCGTCCACCAGATCGATCGCCTTGTCAGGCAGGAAGCGCTCGGTGATGTAGCGGTGCGAAAGATGCGCCGCTGACTCGATCGCGTGATCCGAGATCGCCAGGCCGTGATGCTCCTCGTAGCGCTTGCGCAGGCCGTAGAGCATCTGGATCGCCACATCGACATCGGGCTCCTCGACAAAGACTGGGCTGAAGCGTCGCTCAAGCGCTGCGTCCTTCTCGATATGCTTGCGGTACTCGTCCAACGTCGTCGCGCCGACCACCTGGATCTCACCACGCGCCAGGGCAGGCTTGAGCATGTTCGATGCGTCGATCGATCCCGCCGCCGCGCCCGCGCCAACCACGGTGTGCAGCTCGTCGATGAAAAGGATCACTTTGCCCTGGGCATTGCGAACCTCATCCATCACCGCCTTGAGCCGCTCCTCGAACTCGCCGCGGAACTTCGAGCCCGCGACCATGCCGGCCAGGTCCAGCGCCAGCACGCGGCGCTCGGCCAGCGTCGGCGGCACGTCGCCCTGCACGATCTTCTGGGCCAGGCCCTCGACGATCGCGGTCTTGCCGACGCCGGTATCGCCGACCAGCACCGGGTTATTCTTCGAGCGTCGTGACAAGATGCGCATCAGGCGCATGATCTCGACTTCACGCCCGATCACCGGGTCGAGCGAGCCATTGCGGGCCAGATCGGTCAGGTCGGTGCTGTACTTCTCAAGGATCTCGTAGCGACCCTCGGCACCCGGATCGTCGGCGCGCTGCGAGCCACGAATCTCCATCAAGACCTGATACAGCCGCTCGGAGCTCACGCCGAACGTGGTCAGGATGCGGGCCGAGGTGCCTTCGCGCTCGTTGGCGATCGCGATCAGCAAATGCTCGGTGCCCACATATTTATCTTGCAGGCGCTCGGTTTCCTGCTCAGCGCGCTTCAGCAGCCGCGTCGTGCGCGGAGTCAGGTAGGCCTGGGCCGTATTGTAGCCAAACTGGTTGCCGTAGGCCTTGGGCGCGCGCTCAAGCTCACGCTCGACCAGCCGCGCAACTTCCAGCGCGTCGACGCCGGCTTTTTCCAGCGCTCGCTGTGTCAAGCCTTTGCTCTGCCGGATCATCGCCAGGAAGATATGCTCAACATCCAGCTGGGTGTGATGCATTTCCCGCATGATCTCTTGCGCTTCTTGAAACGCTTCTTGTGCTTTTTCCGTGTAATCTTCTAAACGCATGTTTGCCTCGTATCAGCGAAACCAACTGCCGGTAGTTTTCCGGCGCCGGCTGATGCTACGATTATGAGTCTTCTTTCAGCAACTGCCGCCCAAGACGCTGCAGCTGTTCCAATTCCTGTCGCATCAGATCCATCTGTTCCCGCATATGCAGGATCACTTCTGCGCCCGCCAGGTTCACGCCAAGGTCATCGACTAGCCGCTTGATCGAGCGCACCCGCTCGACGTCCGCGTCTGAGAAGAGCCGAATGTTGCCGTCGCTGCGCTGGGGCTGGATCAAACCCTTGCGCTCGTACATCCTTAGACTTTGCTCGTGCAGGCCCACCATCTGGGCCACCACGCTGATTGTATATTTAGGTGTTAGCTCAGTCATGTGCTCTACCGCTACGTGTGCCGGATGAAGCGAGAACGGCTCGGCGATTAACCTTACATAAAATATTGTACGCGCATCGTCGGTGTTTAGATGTCGATCGGGCCATACTCTAATACAACGCTAACACTCGAAGCTATCGGTTAGGCGCGAATGCTACGCAGCTCCTGCACCAGCTCTCGCTCGCGCGACGATAGCTCAGTCGGCAGCTGGGCCTCGCAGATGACATACAGATCGCCGCGCTGGTCGCTGCCGGGCTTGCTCAGGCCTTGCCCTCGCACCCGAAACACTTTGCCGTTCTGTGTATTGGCCGGGATTTGCAGCGTCAGCGTTTTGCCGCTCATCAGCGCGATCTTGGCTTCGCCGCCGAGCAGCATGGTGTACAGGTCGATCGGCGCGTGATAGCGCAGATCCAGCTCTTTGCGCTCATAGCGCTCATGCGGCAGGACGTTAATTAGGAGATACAGGTCGCCGCGTGGACCGCCATTGATGCCGGGTCCGCCCTCGCCCGAGGCGCGCACTTTGCCGCCGGTATCGATACCCGCTGGGATCTTGACTGTCAGCGTGCGCGTCTGCTGTCCGGCGACGCCGGTGCCGCCACAGGTCGAGCACAGATTGCCGCTCTGCACGCCGGTGCCGTTACAGGTCGCGCAGGCTTGCGGAACGTCCAGCCGGATCTGCCGCTGCGTGCCGTTGTAGGCTTCTTCCAGCGTAATATCGACGGTCTGCTCGTAGTCCTGGCCTTTTTGTGCGCGATTGCCACCGCCGCCGAAGCCGCTGGTCTGGCGACCGCCCATCGTGCCGAACATCGACTCGAAGAAATCCGAGAAGCCGGTCTGTGCGCCGGGCGCGCCGTAGCTGTTGCCAAAGCCGCCGAAGCCGCTGCCACCACCACCGCCGCCAAAGTCAACCCGCACACCGCCGGGCTGGTTGATATATTGCGACCAGTCGAAGCCACCGCCGCTGCCGGTCTGCTGGTAGCGATTCCAATCGCTGCCAAACTGATCGTACTTCTTGCGCTTCTCGGCGTCCGATAGGACTTCGTAGGCCTCATTGATCTCTTTGAACTTGGTCTCAGCCGCCTCATCGCCGGGATTGATGTCGGGATGATACTTGCGCGCGAGCTTGCGAAATGCCTTTTTGATCTCGTCCGCGTTCGCGCTGCGGCTGACGCCAAGCGTTTTGTAATAATCTTTATATTCCATCCAAACCTCGACGCATGTTGGAGACGAAGGATTTTGGTATCTGCTGAGATTCTAAAGGTTGATACTATTAGTGTCAAGGATTCTGTAACGGGCATGCGCAACTCTAGCGGATCGTTAACAATTACCAGCAATCGCGGCGATCTACACTTCCGGCTGCCAATGACTGCGCGGCACAGGCGTGGTGATATAGCCCTGCTCTAAGTTGCCGAAGACCTTTGCGCGCGCCATGCCCCAGCGCCACAAGTACTGCGCAGTGTACGCGCACATCACGCCGTCCAAAATATCTTCATAATCTTTCAGCCGCCGCTTGATCAACCCGCCCACATCGACGGACAGTAGCTCGTCGGTATTCACCAGCGCGGGATCGGACTGACTCAGTGAGCGTAGCCGCTCCTGGTAGACACGAAACTCGGCCAGGCGCTCGTCGTGGCTGCGGTTGGGCCGCGCCTTATAGCGAATGATGCGCTGAAGATCGAAGATCGAGACGATCGCTGGATGCGTGTACACCTCGACGATCTGGCGGACCGGCGCCTGCGCCACCACCTCGGTACGATGCTCGAAGCCTAGAGCCAGCAGCCGCTCCGTGAGGGCCTCGCCGCGCACAACGCCGTCGCGCGCCAGACGATTGCGATTGGCCGGGTGCGCTCCTGCGTGATACCGCGCGAACATCTGTGTGATCTCAACCTCAGCTGGTCGTCGTCCCTCCTGGTTCGGCACGCTCAGCGGCGCGTCGATCGCGACAATCGCGGGCTCGTCGCCGGCCTGCTCCTGCACAAACGTGATCACCTCGTCGTCGCCGCCCAGCAGCGCGGTGTGTACCAGCCGTCCACTTGCCGCCTCCCCGTCGATCACTGCGCCGCCGGTTGGATTCCGCGACGACCACGCCAGATCTAAGCCGATGAATCGCATGCTGTTTGTTGCTTTCTTTAATAGATCGATTGCAAATCGTCTGGATCGCTTCCTGATGCGCTGAATCATGTCTATAGCAAGAACATGACTTGAGATTACTCATGTACCACGTAGGAGTACTAGAAGTACTCCGGGACCTTTAGTTCCTAGGCAGCTAGTATGAGCGATGATAGCTTACAAACAATGGCCGAATTGGCACTTTTTCATTGCGTTTTACTAGGAAAGGTCAGACAGTGAGAGCGCGAACTCGTAGTACGTTTCTTTCCCTGGCGCTCTTGGTCTCTCTCACTGCGTTGAGCTGGCATCCCGTGCTTGCTCAGAGCAATGCGACAAGCAGACCTCAGAGCCCCCCCCAAGCGGCTGATCAGGCCGTGCTCACGACCACGAAGTCAACGCCGACTCCGACGCCGAAGCCACCAACTAGTACGCCTACACCATCACCGTCGACCTGCGACCGTGATGTGGAGACGTCGATTGTTGGTCGGTTAATCGCCAACAATCGCGGCATGGTTACCAACGAGTCAACTCGGTGTGCCTACGATGTTGGTATAGCCTCGTATCGCAAGTTCGATGATGTGATCGACAATCAGCAGATCTTCGACTGGAACACTGCAAAGATTCAGCCTGGCCAGACGGTTTATCTGCAAGTGAATCTGCCGGATTGCGCAGTTCAGGTCGATCTCTTCTACGGTCCGGTGCTGATGTCGCTCAATGGCCAGCGCTACGGCACACGGCTGCTTGAGGCGCGCCATCTCGGTGGCACCGACTACTGCACCAAGGACCCGACCGCGACGCCAATCAAGACGGCGACGCCAAAGCCGACCAACACTACGGTGCCGCCGACCAAGACGGCCACCGCAACGGCAAAGCCGACCAACACTGCGATCCCAACAACCAAGCCGACCAATACCACAGTCCCGCCGACGGCCACGCCGCCAGGCGATAACTGTACCTATACGATCGGCTACTGGAAGACGCATCCCGAGGATTGGCCGGTTGAGTCGGCGACGCTGGGCGGTGTGACCTACACCAAGGCGCAGCTGCTCGATATCCTCAACACGCCGCCACGTGGCGATGCGACCTATATTGTCGCCCATCAGCTGATCGCGACCGGTCTCAATATTCTGAGCGGCGCTGATCCCTCAGCCATCTGGTCGACGGTCACAGCTGCCGACAACTGGTTGAAGACCAACAAGCTGGGCAGCAAGCCGACCGGCGCTGCACAAGATCAAGGTATCGCGCTGGCGCAGAAGCTGGACGAGTACAACAACGGCGTGATCGGCCCAGGCCACTGTGGCGACGAGCCGACGCCGACTAAGACGGCGACTGCTACTCCAGTGCCCCCAACCAAGACGTCGGTGCCGCCGACGACTATTCCGACGACCAAGCCGACTAACACCACGGTGCCGCCGACGGCTACGCCAGTGCCGCCGACGGCTATTCCGACCACCAAGCCGACCAACACCACGGTACCGCCGACGGCCACACCGCCAGGCGATAACTGTACCTATACGATCGGCTACTGGAAAAATCATGCCGAGGATTGGCCGGCCAACTCGCTGACGCTGGGCGGTGTGACGTACACCAAGGCGCAGCTGCTGAATATTCTCAACACGCCGCCGCGCGGCGATGCGACCTACATTGTCGCCCACCAGCTGATCGCGGTGAAGCTCAACATTGCCAGCGGCGCAGATCCGTCGGCGATTGCTGCGACGGTCACAGCTGCTGACAACTGGCTCAGGGCCAATCCGCTGGGCAGCAATCCGAGCGGTAGCGCCCGCGACCAAGGTGTTGCGCTGGGCCAGAAGCTGGACGACTATAACAACGGCGTGATCGGCCCAGGCCACTGCGGCGACGAGCCGAGCCCGACGCCGACCAAGACAGCCACTGCAACGCCGGTACCGCCGACCAACACCACGGTGCCGCCGACCAAGGTTCCGACGGCAACCAATACTCAGGTGCCACCGACGAATACTCAGGTGCCGCCGACCAAGGTTCCGACAGCAACCAATACTCAGGTGCCGCCGACGGCAACCAAGACCCAGCTGCCGCCGACGCCGCAGCCGACGATCTGCGTGGGCCAGCCGATCGATGTGTACTATGTGCTCGACCTGTCGGGCAGCATGGGGCAGTCGTATCCGGGCTCGGGCTCGAAGCTGGAAGCGGCCAAGCGGGCGATCCTGGCAACCAACGACCTGA